>NZ_JAWDJI010000143.1:0-6488 GCF_032465655.1 Paenibacillus sp. 3LSP
GGTTGGTAACTACAAACCCCCACAGTGGACTTTCACCACCTAGTTAATCGCCATGGATGCCACACTAAAAAGGGCGCGATTCCCGCGCCCCTTGCATTCTCTTTCTAAAACTTGATCACTCCGGTAGTATGCAGCAGCACGAGTACGACGAGTACCGGTGCGATATACCGAACCATAAACAGCCATAACCGGAACCAACCGGACTTGAGCCCCGCGGCTTCCGCAGCCTTTTTCCAAAAGTACCCTACAAAGAGGGTCGTAATCAAGCCGCCGATTGGCAGCAAAATGTTCGAGGTAATGAAATCAAGCCAGTCGAAGAAGTTCTTCCCGCCCATGTCTGACAAAGCCGGTACGAGCCCAAAGGACAAGACGGAAGGCAGCCCGATCAACAGAACCAACACACTGATGATCGTTACGGATTTTCCGCGGCCCCATCCCCAACGGTCCATCACGTAAGTCACCGGCACTTCCAGCAAGGATACCGAGGAAGTCAAGGCTGCAATCGCCAGCAGGACGAAGAACAACCCGCCGAAGAAGGCGCCAAACGGCATCGCCGAGAATGCAGCCGGCAGCGCGATGAAGACCAAAGACGGCCCGGCATTCGACTCTAAGCCAAAAGATGCGGTTGTTGGGAAGATGATCAAGCCTGCAATAAACGCATAGATCAAGTCCCCAGCCCCGATCGCCAGCGTAGCCGTGCCCAGGGATTGGCGCTTGTCCACGTAGGCCCCGTAAGTGAGCAAAATCCCCATCCCCAGCGATAACGAGAAGAAGGCATGTCCCAGCGCAACCAAAGCCGCCTCCGGACTCAGCTTCGAGAAATCCGGTTGAAGGAAGAAGGAAACGCCCTCCCCGGCTCCCGGCAAGGTTAATGCTCGAATCATCAAAATGATCAGAAGGACGACGAGCCCCGGGATCAGCACCTTGTTGAATTTTTCAATCCCGCCGGAGATCCCTTTCCCTACCACGATGGCGGTAATCAGCACAGCCGCCACCTGCCATACGAGCGGCATGAAGCCTTGGATGAACGAACCAAATTTCCCGCTATAGTCCGAATCGACATACAAACTTCCGCTGAAGGATTGAACCGCATAATGGAGCGTCCAGCCCGCAACGATGACATAGAAGCTCAAAATAAGAAATGGAGCGATAACTTGCAGCAGCCCAAGACGGCCAAACACTTTAGGACCGCCGGCTTTTACAAAGGACGTGGATGCACTTCCGCGCCCTGAG
The DNA here is from genome assembly GCF_032465655.1 of Paenibacillus sp. 3LSP. NCBI lineage: Bacteria > Bacillati > Bacillota > Bacilli > Caryophanales > Paenibacillaceae > Paenibacillus > Paenibacillus sp. 3LSP. Next base: position 1,234 of record NZ_JAWDJI010000143.1, read on the forward strand.
CGCCCAATGGCCAGCTCCGCTAACAACAGAGGCAAGCCGATCAGGATCAAACAGATAATGAAGATCAGGAAGAAGGCAGCTCCCCCGTTTTGGCCTGTAATGTAAGGGAACTTCCACATGTTGCCGAGACCAACGGAACTGCCGATCGCGGCCAAAATAAATCCGGCAGAAGAGAATCGCTCATTCCGCCCCTCGCCGAGCTGAGTTTGCTTAGTATTCATAACAACCCCCAAATATTTTTATATTTCTCTATTATAATGAAAAAGGCTGGAGGTATGGATATGAAATTTTTCCTTTATTTCATAACTTTCTCTCGATATTGTCCCGGCGTAATCTGTTCAAACCTCTTAAACAGCCGAATAAAATAGGACGGTTGTAACCCCACCTGCTCCGCAATTTCATTCACTTTCATATCGGAGTCACTGAGCAGCTCCTTCGCCTTCTCAATCCGGAGAGCCGTTACATAATCGATGAAATTCATGCCGGTTACCTGTTTGAACAAGCGGCTCAGCGTATAAGGCGTTGTATTAAAATGATGCGCGCACGCTTCGAGCGAAATCCCTGCGGCGAACTGATCCTTGAGCATCGCTGTCACCTGTTCGATGAGCGGCTTCGCCCGGGCCGTCTGATCCTCGCTTAACTTCTGGGCATACGGAAGGATAATTTTTTGCTGAAAAAAACGGACGATCTGCTCCGGCTCCCGAATCTGACTCAATTGCTCAAAGAGATTATCTCCTTCGTACAACTGATGAGGTTGGTAGCCGGTCTCCAATAACGTATGCATGATGCTTCCCAGCACCTGCATGACGCCTTCCTTCAATAGCTTCTCGTTGCCCGAATGCACGACCAGCTCAGAGATAATGGCCTCGATCCGCTGCATCGCTTGCTCGCATTGCCCCATCCGCAACGCTTGAAGCAGCTCCTTCTCCAAAGCGAAGGGATAATGAACCTCTTGCGGCGTATAGGGCAGAATCTCCTCCAGATCAAGTACCTGGCATTGTTCCTTCAGATCCCGATATAGAATCGCGTTCTGAAGAAACGGCAGCATATCCGGAATATCCTTGATCTCGGTGGTTAGCCGCCCAATGCAGATCGTCGTTTGCATCTTCAGCAGCGAACTTATCGTGCGGACTAAATCCTCAGCCAGGCTGAACAGTTCTTCTTTGACATGCATTTTTCTGGTTTCGGACGGATATGAAAGCAGGATTCCCACGGTGAGGTCATGGAAATTGATGATTTCCGCTTGAATCCCCCGGATTCGTACCATTTCTTGCGCGATATTGGCTGCGGCAAAGGAGATCAGGTATTCATCGTTCTCCATAAATCGGTTATCCGCCTTGGACATCCCGGTAACCCGCGCCAGCATAAGTCCAAACCACTGCGATTCCGAGGACCAGCCAAAGGTCTGTAACCTTGCGCGGATCTCCGGCTCCTTCAGCGAGTACACATGCCCTTGCACCAACTGCATCATAAAGGCGGCCCGCAGCGAAGGATACGCTTGCTTCAGCTTCGTCTCCAAGGCTTTGCGTTCTTCGCTCAAATGGGTCCACTGATTGGCGATATAGTCCAATTCATCCCCTACTTCCGGCCCGGGGTCCGGCTTCTGCATTTTGACCAAACGAACCAACCGGCGGATCGGACGGTAGAGCCGATGCGAAGCCATCCAGGAGAGCAGGCAAGCCACGATCAGCCCGACGGCTCCCATCCCCAATATAATTCGGGAGATAATCACGATCGGCGCGGTGAGTTGCGACAGTTGCATCGTGGTGACGTATCTCCAAGGTTCGCCTAAGCGGGAATACTCCCCGTACGAAATTAAATAGGATTTATCCTTCCATTGAAAAAGATAAGAGCCGGTCTCCTCCTTCCGCTGCATGACGCTCTCCTGCACGGCAAGCTCCAACTCCGCATTTTTCCGGTTCAGGGACGACGGGGAGACCAGCAGCGAGCCATCCTTGCCCATCAAAAAGGAAGCGCCTTCATTATCAACCGACATGCCTTCTACCATTTGCACCAGCTTCGACTGATCCAAATAGAAGATCAACGCCCCGTAAGGCATGGCCCAGAAATAATTTTTATTGGTCAGAAAATCGATCTTCTCAAAGCCTAAACTCACCAACATCTGATTCACCGCTCCGTCTCCCGTTGAGAACAAGATGAAGGTAATCCCTACAATAATGACCCAGGATAAGAAATGCGGCAGATACACGATGGATTGCACAATTTTCTTGTATGCCTGTTGCCTCACTTCATTAAGCATTAAGGAGAGCAGGATGGGCAGCGGAAAAAAGAAGATCAGCGACAACGTATTAATCGCGAGCGTATTTCGAAACAACATAAAGAAATCAGGATTGGAGAAAAAGCGCCGGAAATGCTCCAGTCCCACCCAAGGACTGGCCAGCACTCCCTGATAAGGCGAATAGTTCTGAAATGAGATGATGATTCCCCACATCGGAACGTATTTGAAGATCAGAAAATACAGCAGGCCCGGTAAGGCTAATACATACAGGAAATTATCCCGCATCAGGATTTTTCCCATTTGTCGCAGCCGATGACTGCGGGCCCTGGTTACAGACGTTGTCTGTTTTGTAATCGGTTCCAAGGAGGAAGCCATGTTTCCCTCTCCTTTCCCTTTGAAGTTCGATGTAATCACTCTAAGATGCCCGTGGATTTCCAGCAATCGCTTATTTTTGCAGGCAGGCAGAATAAAGGAAATTCGGGAGGGGCCGCACATTTCCTGGAATTGATTTTTCTTGCAAGGCGGTTGATCAAAAAAAAGACGCTGAACTGATCAGCGTCAAGTAGTTATTTATTTCAAGTTATGTTTACTTCCTAGCGTATATTTGCATCGCTTAGCTAGGATGCATCCTCCGCCCGTTCCAATAAGCCCATTTGGAGACAGGTGGTCGTTGATAAAGCTTTTTCCCCCTCCTCAAATCGGATATGAACTCGTTCCCCATTCACTTGCAGAATTGTTCCCTTTCCGAAAGCCCGGTGGACGATTGATTCTCCCTCCCTCAGCTCAGCCAACGTTCGGATGGCATTGGGATTGTCCTGTGCTGAAGCAGGGATGGAAGGCGAAGCCGCAGACGAAGCCGCGGCCGCTTGAGGTGGAAGTTGGATGTACCTCACGTAGGCCACGAACCTCGACTCCGTCACCTCTGCCCCATCCCGTTTCTTGTAAGTCAGAAGCTCCAGATGTTTCTTCGCCCGGGTCATCCCCACATAAAATAGCCGGGTCGCCTCCTCCATCATGTCCGTGTTCTCCTTATCCGCCTTAGACGGAATGATCCCTTCCACTAGGTCGATCATATACACGCGCTCGAACTCTAAGCCCTTGGAGCTGTGCATCGTCGAGAACGTGACCGCATTTTGCCCTCGCTTGGTTCTCGCCGTTCGCAAGATCGACTCCAAGTATTTCAATCTGGCGGCGAATTCCTCCATGGTCGCCAATTCCGCCGCGATTTCCTCCAGCGTGTTCAAGATCCCCAAGAGATATTCCATACGGAACCCCTTCCACTCGCAAATCTTCTCAAGGGCTTTCTCATAGCCCAAGCGATCGCGGATCACGTGAATGGCATGCAGCGGCGGCATCCCCTTCATTTCCTGAAACGTTTCCTTGCACATCTGCAGCTGCTTCACTTGATAATCCTTCAACGGCACCCGATTCAGCAGATTATCAAAGACCGATTCGTCATTCTGGATCTTGAGCAGCGCCGCCATCTGCTCCTTGCTGATATAACCATTAAATTTCAGATGGATTTTCTCCAGAATATCGGGACGTTTATCCGTGAACGTCATCCGCATGAAATTCAGGATATCCTCGACAACCCAATGGGAAAAGAACCGGTTATCCGCATCCTTCATATAAAAAGGAATGCCCGCACGATCAAATTCGTTCATTAAAGCGATGGATGAGGAATTATTCCGATAAAGGATCGCCACCTCGGCAAGGTTCTCGATCTGCTGAATCTCTTTCGCCAGATATTTGGCCTGATCGCCGTAATCGTCCAAGCAGCGAATCTCAATTGGCTTATGCGGGGGATTCTCGGTGAACATGTTTTTCGGGTATCGATCTTGGTTGCGCTGGATCAACGTGTTGGCAACGTTCACGATATCCGGTGTGGATCGGTAATTTTGCTCCATAAACAAGATCAACGCCTCCGGATAGACCTGCTTGAAGTTCAGTAAATATGCAGGATCGGCCCCTCGCCAGCTATACAAGCTTTGATCATCGTCGGCAACGACGCATAGGTTACGATGCTGTTGCACCAGCTTCTCGATAATCGCATGCTGCACCCTGGACGTATCCTGGCTCTCATCTGTGAGGACATAATCATAACGCCCCTGATACCTGCGAAGCACCCCTTCATTCTCCGCCAGGATGCGTTCGCAAACCACCAGCATGTCGTCATAATCAAGCAGCAGCGACCGGGTGCCAGACTGCTTAAAGAGCTCGTACTCCCGCAAGATCCGTTCGGCATGGGGCACCTCCACTTTAACCGCGGACCATTGCTCGGAGGGGATCATTTTATTTTTGATATAGCTAATATAGGTCGTCAGCTCGTCCAGCTGGTCATCTGTGATATTCTCTCCGGTGATCGCTTTATAGAGATTCCGCAATATGATCTTCTTGTGTAGCGGGAGTTGCTCCGAACCGCTGGTTTCTTGCTGGGCCGCGTCGATATCGCCTTCGATGATCTGGAACGGCGTCTGGGTCGCACGAAAATGCTCCCGCACCACCTCGAAGGCCAAGCTATGAATCGTGGAGAAATCAACCGGTGTCAGCTCTGGGAAGAAGGTGTTAAACCGCTCCTTCATATCGTGCGCTGAAGCGCGGCTAAACGTCACCGCCTTAATCCTTCTGGGGAGAACGCCTTTTTCTTCGATCAGATACCCAATTCGCATAATGATCGTTGTGGTCTTCCCCGATCCTGGTGAAGCTAACAATAGCAAGGGTCCCTCTGTTTGAAGGACCGCTTGCTTCTGGATTTCATTTAATTCAACACCTAATTCTTCTTTCTTGCGAAGGAAGAAGGAACTTGTTTTATTCATGATGACTGCCCTTTCGAATGTTCCGATTGCATTACCTACTATAACGCAATTTTGCTAGAATGGCACCACCTAGTCATCCAGTCATCAAATCATGGTACAATGGGAACCGGTGAGCCCCATGCCGACAGCGTTACAGGGGGCCAATTAAGAAAAACGCCTGGCGGCGTCCTTTTAAGTTCGTTCAACTGAGTTCATACGTG
>NZ_JAWDJI010000144.1:0-64970 GCF_032465655.1 Paenibacillus sp. 3LSP
GAACTAAGGTTCTTACAGACGAAGGGGAGAAACCTATCGAGGAAATCGAGGTAGGTGACAAAGTTCTAGCCAAAGACGATGAAACAGGCGAGATGGCTTACAAGGAAGTCGAGTGGCTCTTCCAACGTGATGTTGAGGAAACGTATAATATTACTGTTGGTGGCGAAGTCATAACAACAACTGATGAGCATCCGTTTTGGATTGTCGGCAAAGGATGGGTGGAAGCACAGCATCTTGCGGTGGGCGATGTTCTGACAACCTCAGATGGTATTAAATTAGCAATAGAAAAGATTGAGGTTAAGCAGGAACATGTTACAGTCTACAACTTTAAGGTGAAGGACTTCCATACCTACTTTGTATCTAACCTTGGTATTTGGACGCATAATGCATGTGGACCGTATCAGTGGGGGAATAAAAATACATTACAAGACCATTTTGACCGACATGGCTCTGACTTTGGGGCGAAGAATTCTACTGAGTATGCGCAAATGGCTAATGATTTCTTTAAGAATAGAAATAAATACGAAGTAAAGGTAGATACTGACGGTACAATTAGAGTTTATGACCCAAAAACAAATACTTTCGGTTCTTACAATGCTGATGGAACATCAAAAACATTTTATAAGCCAACAAGAGGACGAGCTTATTGGGATGACCAGCCCGGAAAATGAGGAGGATTACATGAATCGAGTTTGCTTAGTGTGCAACTATCAGGAACTATATGAACCACCGTATGATAATAGAGGTGTACCTTCTGACGAGATATGTCCATGCTGTGGATTCCATTATGGTTTTGATGATGATGGGTACAGCAACAAGGAAGAGGCTTTTAAACTGTGGCTAGATAAGTGGATAAAGGATGGTTGTCCATGGTTTTCTAAGAGTAGGAAGCCACCAAAAAATTGGAATCCTGCTGAACAACTAAAATAAGAAATAAAATTTACTTTGACCTTGAGGGTGGCGATCCTCAAGGTCTTTCTTTTACCCCCACCCAGTGCAGAATGAATCGAGTGGTACACTTTGAAGGAACCTAACCTTCATCTCCTCCGTATGATATTCCTCTAATATGTTTGTACGTGAGATTTAATGAAAAGGTAAAGTTGAACAGGTCGATTATGGCCAGATGACACCATGCATGACCTTTTGTTGACTTAAAATAAACCCAAAGATGTCCAGGAACTTACAAACTTACTGAATGAAGCGCGGGAGAAATCAGAGTTCAGTAAGAAGAATAAATACTATCAGGTATATAAAGATTTCATCTGGGAACGGTACGATTTTGGATCCTTCATGGATGAAAACCAATATAATTACTTATACGGTTTAGTAACAGGAACGAGTGCCTATACCAATAATGCTGGTACAGCAAGTTGGGCGAGAGAACAACTAGTCGATGCGTATTTCGAACAGAAAGAAGCAGAATATGTCGCATTACTCGCACTTGGAATGGCTGGCGGCATAGGTGGTAGATATACGGGGGCTAAAAGTGGCACTAAGGGGACGGGGAATGCGTTAATTCGGTGAGCTACCAATACATCTGAACTAAACGTAAAACAATTTAATGGGTTAACAAATAATGGAGTAATGATTTGAGTAGCGATAGAGTTAAGGCATTTCATATTAATGTCAATCCTGAGGGTAAAGAGTTCTACCAGCCATATAAGTTGGACGGGGCTGTTCCGCAATTTATTAAGGATTTATTTGGATGGTGATAAGATGAGTGGTATTAAATTATACCGAAGCATCGTAATTGAACAGATATTTCATGAGTTTAAAGAACAACGAGGAATTTCTCTATTTAATCATTCATCAAACAGTAATAATATTGAGGATTTTATTTCAACGGCCTATGTTCTCTGTCCCAATATTATTGAGATCAATGGTTATATATTTATTGGCTGATTTCTTCGAGACTCAAGAGGATAAAGCACTTGATAAGTTATTGAAGTTAGAGGCACAATTCAATTCTAATAAAAGGCAAATAGAACAATGGGTTAATAGCTGGAGTTTTGGGGATTTTTTTATGGGAAAAGACTGTGAGTCTATGGATAATGAAAAAGTTTTGAAACAATTCGGTGATATCTTGGTATTTTATTGGTCTAGAAGAGCAAAAAAGAATTGTTTCCAGACAGAAATATTATTGTTGAATATGGTGAAGGACTTATGGGAGATCTAGGTCTTTCAATTACTCTATATGAGAAATGACTAATGTGAGATTCCCTTGAGATTGCTAACCCTCAAGATCTTGGAGGAAATAATACTTGGCATTGACCAAGTTCATGAGCGAATAAAGAAAAGGCAGGGAACTACAGAAATAATTTAAGACTTTGGGGACTACAATCCTCAAAGTCTTTTTCTACCCTCTCCACCCTAAGGAATCGGGTAGCACAGCTCCTTCTTAAAGAAACCTGCTTATCACAAGAATCACACCAATGATTCCAACTAAAATCAACAAATTGGTGATTTGTCGCCACAACCCGGGTACTCCTGTGGAGTGGAATTTTTGTTCATTGGCATCGAAATGCGCCTTGGCGCCGTGCGGATCGGCGGGATGAGAGAAGGGTTTTCCATGATCGTTGTTATTATCCATGAACACTGCCTCCTTTCGTCATTGAAATTATTGTACCAGTTTTTTACTTTCACCACACCGATATAAGCTATACTATATTCAAACGATAGGGGAAATGGGGTGCCAGATGAACGAAGAACGGAGAGACGAGATCGGGCGGAGGTTTCTGTTGACGCCGGAGGTTTCGCAGGAAGAGCTGGATGGGCTGGAGATTCAGGAACTGATTTTTTTGGTGCATGCAGCGAAGCGGTTTAAGGCGGAGGAGGCTTACCCGGATGTGTATTTGGATGAGCGGATGAAGGCTTTCCTCGGCGTGCTATATGAAAAAATAAAAAACGCCCCAACACTTTACGTCGCGTACGACCAGGCAACCGGATATCCTTACGTGGATGAGGAGGACCGGGTCTGGATGTTCTCGCAGCAGGCATTTGCCGAGAATGCGGAGGATTATTTCCGACAGCAGCTGCTGATGTTGGAGATGCAGCCGATCGGCGGGGCAGACGTGCTAAAGACATTTGCACAGCTTCATATTTTAGGGTTATCCAAGGTCCTTGTAGACAACGGTCAGTATCATATTGAAATCGAGCGGGACCAAATCCTACCGCCGCCGGATTGGACAGGGACGCCGGAGATCCGCATTCCCGTATCGAATCCCAGTTTGCAGCGGGCAATGATTCGGTTCTTCCAGACGCTGCATGCACCAACAGGCGATTCAGAGGCCCGAGGCCAGCAGCTCAACGCACTGGAGGCCGAGATGCTGGATGAAATCCTGCAGGCGAAGTTCCTGGTACCTATGCAAGTGAAAGAGTCTGACCCAGCACCTGCAGATGAGCAAGGCATGAGAACCTTAAAGCAAGGGGCGATTCTGCAGTTTGGCGTGCTCAGCGCGAAGGATGGCTCGACTTGGCTGCCGGCGTTTACGGATTGGCCGGAGTTCGAGAAGGTTTACGATAAAACGGTTTGGAGCAGCAACGTCGCCTCCTATGACGACTTGTTGACGGTATCCGGAAACTTAGAAGGTGTCGTCATTAACTGCCGGGGCATTTCCCTACAAATCGACGCGAAAAATCGGGAGCGGATCGAAGCCTACCGTCAAGAGCGCGGCGTGTAGCCTCGGCTCGGCGATCCACCAACCAAGTAACCCGCGCTTCTGCCTGCCGGGGAGCCCCGTCGCAGCGCGGTCATGGTCGCATAAATCCCCCGACTTTGGCACAACCTTCCTGCATGGATGTTATTTGTTCAGGGAAGGTGGATGGGGCTGATGATGTGGCTCTTTGTTTTGATTGCACTTGTGGTGCTTCTGGCCGTTGGATGGGATCTATTTCGGAGGCTGTACCCGCCCTTTGGCGGGAAGCCGTCGCCCGCTGACCTTCAGCGCTACCGGCAAACTCTGAATTATAAAGGAACGAAGTTCGAGTACCCGTTAGTAACGAAAGTATATAAACCGTCTCTCGGCAGTTTCTTTACGATGCTGCGCGAATATGTACAGCGGAGACCCGAACTGAAGCCCAAGCGGCCTTTGCCCCAAGTCAAGCTCGATCGGGAGGCGATGGAAGAGATCGAGGAGGATACGGTGATCTGGTTTGGCCATTCGGCGCTGCTGCTTCAAATCGGGGGAACCCGGCTGCTGTTAGACCCGATGTTTGGCCAGACCTCGTCGCCGATCGCCGGCGGCAGAAGATTCAACCGTGAGCTGCCCTTCGGCCATCTGGACGAGCTTCCTCCGGTGGATGCCGTCGTGTTGTCTCACGATCACTATGACCATCTGGATTACGGGACGATCCGGCGAATCCAAGATCGGGTTGGGCAATTTATCGGACCGCTGGGCTTCCGTTGCCACTTGGAGCGGTGGGGCGTCGAGCCTGCTCGAATCCGCGAATACGATTGGTGGGAGGAGCTGGAGCTGCATGGCGTGAAGTTGGCTTGCACGCCGGCCCGGCACTATTCGGGGAGAGGGCTCTTTAGCCAGAACGGCGGACTCTGGTGCTCCTGGGTGATTACCACGCCGGAGAAGCGGGTTTATTTTAGCGGGGATAGCGGGTATGGTCCGCATTTCAAGGAAATTGGCGACAAATACGGCCCCTTCGATCTCACCTTGATGGAGTGCGGCCAATATGATGACCGATGGTGGGATATTCATATGCTACCGGAGCAAACGGTGCGGGCTCATCTGGACGTGAAAGGGAATGTGTTGCTTCCTATTCATTGGGGAACTTTCGCGTTGGCGATGCACAGTTGGTATGATCCGATTCGCCGGCTCAGTTTAGAAGCTAGATTGCGGGGGGTTTCACTAGCGACGCCCAAAATCGGGGAGCCAGTCCGGATCGGGGGTTCGGAATACCCGAACGAGGTGTGGTGGCCAGCCGTCAGCGCAGCGCGAAAGGATCCCAAGTTTCGCGGGGCCCGTCCGTCCGGTACAATGGAGTAGGAAGGATGAACCCCTAACGGGGAAAGGCGTCAAATCAGAGCAGATTTTGCAAGGACGATTACGAAGGAGAACGCGATGAACGAACCAAGCGGACATCCGGATGCCGGATGGAATTTTGATAATAGTTATGCTAGATTGCCGGAGTTTTTCTACACGAAGCAGGAGGCCAAGCCGGTTCGAGCGCCGCAGCTGATTGTGCTTAACGACAAGCTGGCAGCCGAGCTCGGGCTGAATGCGGAGGCGCTGCGAAGCGAGGAGAACGTGGCTGTGTTCGCCGGCAACCAGTTGCCGCCGGGGGCGGAGCCGCTGGCTCAGGCCTATGCGGGCCATCAGTTCGGGTATTTCACGATGCTGGGGGACGGTCGGGCCCTGCTGCTCGGGGAGCAGATCACGCCTAGCGGCGATCGCTTCGACATTCAGCTCAAGGGCTCCGGCCGGACGCCGTATTCGCGCGGCGGGGACGGGCGCGCCGCGCTGGGTCCCATGCTGCGGGAGTATATCATCAGCGAGGCGATGCACGCGCTGGGCATACCCACGACCCGCAGCTTGGCGGTGGTGACCACCGGGGAAATGGTGGTCCGTGAACAGGACTTACGCGGGGCGATTCTCACCCGCGTGGCGTCCAGCCATGTGCGCGTCGGTACGTTCCAGTACGCCGCGCAATTCGGCGAGCCGGCGGACGTCCGCACGCTCGCCGACTACGTGATCCAGCGCCATTACCCGCAGCTGGCCGAGCTCGCCGACACCGGCGAGGCGGGCCGCTACCTGGCGCTGTTGCGGGAGGCGATCCGGCGCCAGGCCGCCCTGATCGCCCAATGGCAGCTCGTCGGGTTCATCCACGGCGTGATGAACACCGACAACATGGCTCTTAGCGGCGAGACGATCGACTATGGGCCCTGTGCCTTCATGGACGCGTACGACCCCGCGACCGTCTTCAGTTCCATCGACCGTCATGGCCGCTATGCTTACGGCAACCAGCCGTCCATCGCGGTGTGGAACTTGTCCCGGTTCGCCGAAAGCCTGTTGCCGCTGATGCATGACGAAGAAGAGCAAGCCATTCGGCTTGCCGAAGAAGCGCTGAAAGGCTTCGCCGGGCAGTTCGAAGCGGCTTGGCTGCAGGGGATGCGGTCGAAGCTCGGCATGTTTGGCGAACAGGCGGAAGACGCTGACCTGATCCATGACCTGCTCAGCCTGATGCATCAGCACCAGGCCGACTATACCAATACGTTTCTCGCATTGACCTTCAGCCGGTTGGAGGAGCTGCCGATGGCGTGCACGCCGGAATGGGCGGACTGGCTGGATCGTTGGCAGGCGCGGCTCGCTGGGCAGCCGGAATCGGAAGACGCGGCCCGGGAGCTGATGCGCCGCAGCAACCCGGCGGTCATCCCGCGTAACCATCGGGTGGAGGAAGCGCTCGAAGCCGCTGTGGAGCGGGATGATTACAGCGTGATGGAGCGCCTGCTGAGCGTGTTGGCCGAGCCTTTCGCCCATACGCCGGAACAGGCAGAATACGCGGAGCTGCCGCCGTCCAGCGACCGGCCGTACCGGACGTTTTGCGGGACATAATGGTTCGGCAGGTTTGCAACTTTATGTAGGTGAAGGAGTGATTTTTTCGGTTATGAGCCTGATTTCTAAAATGGACAAATCCGAACTCAAACAAGCGATTCTCGAGGCTTATCAATTCCGGCATGCTTGCAAAAAATTCGATCCAGACCGGGCCATTCCGGAGGAAGATTTTCAGTTCATCCTGGAGACGGCTCGCTTGTCACCCAGCTCGGTTGGCTTGGAGCCGTGGAAATTCGTCGTGCTGCAGAAGCCGGAGCTCCGCGAGAAGCTGCGCGCCGTCTCCTGGGGAGCTCAAGGGCAACTGCCAACAGCCAGCCATTTTGTTGTGATTTTGGCTCGGACAATGAAGGATCTGAGATATGACGCGCCTTACGTCACCCATATGATGAAAGAGGTGCACCACATCCCAGATGAGATCGTGAACCAGATGCTGAAGGGGAATTACAAGACTTTTCAAGAGTCTGACTTCCGGCTGCTGGAGAGCGACCGTGCGATGTTCGACTGGGCATGTAAACAGGCGTATATCGCCCTCGGCAACATGCTGACGGCTGCAGCGCTCATCGGCGTAGATTCCTGTCCGATTGAAGGGTTTGACCGAGACAAGGCAGAGCAGATTCTTCGGGAGGAAGGTTTGCTGGAAGACGACCGGTTTGGCATCGCTTGCTTCGCTGCTTTTGGCTATCGCGTGGCGGAGCCGCGTCCTAAATCGAGACAGGCGCTGGATGAGATCGTGAGCTGGGTGCGGTAACGGCCGAGAAAAACCAAGAATAGAAGCAGAAGCCAAGGATGCGGCTAACATCCTCGGCTCTGCACACGAATGGCGCCTATCGGCGTTCGGCTTCCTTCTTGGTGCTGTACGATCAGAAATAGACCGTTTCCTTGGTGAGTGGGCGGTCTATTTCTTTTTAAAGTAGGTAAGCACTTTCCCTCATTTGGCATTGCCCCTGCAATGCAGTATACTCTGCTTGAATCCTTCACTTCTCCACTCTATACATAGGAAAAGGCGGTATCCTGCATGTATATTGCTTTAGGTATCTTACTTGTCTTCATCATCGGCGTCACGCTCTTTCTTCGTCTGCACCCGGCCTTTGGCGGGAAGGCTTCCCCTGCAATGCGGGCGCGTTACGCACAATCCCCGAACCGGCAGGGCAGGAAGTTTGTGTACACGGAACCTGCTTCTCCACCCCAGCCTGCTTCGGGCAATATGATTTCGGTGCTGCGGGATTACCTGCGGGGCAACCCGCGAGTAAGGCCGGATCGGCCGCTTCCGGTCGTGCAGCTGACGCCGGAGACGCTAGGGCGCCTGGACCGCGACATGGTGGTTTGGCTGGGGCATTCGGCCCTGCTTCTGCATTTCGGAGGCAAGCGCCTGCTGCTTGATCCGATGCTGGGTCTGTCGCCCACGCCGGTCCCTCCTTTTGGCGGCAAGCGGTTTAACCCGCAGCTGCCGTTTGATTTGGAGGATTTGCCGGCCGTCGATGCGGTGATCTTGTCCCATGATCACTACGATCATTTAGATTATGGGACCATCAAGGCGTTGAAAGATAAGGTGGGGCGTTTTATTGTCCCGCTAGGAGTGGGCAGCCACCTGGAACGCTGGGGCGTGGAGCCGGGGCGGATCAGCGAGCATGACTGGTGGGAGGAGCTGGAATGGAGCGGCTTGAAGCTCGTTTGCACGCCCGCTCGTCATTTTTCGGGACGGGGCCTTGCGAATCGGAACGGCACATTGTGGTGCTCCTGGGTGATTGCGTCGCCGGAACGTAAAGTATTTTTCAGCGGGGACAGCGGGTATGGTCCGCATTTTCGGCAGATCGGCGAGAAGTATGGGCCGTTTGATTTGGCTTTGATGGAATGCGGACAATACGATCCCCGGTGGATCGACATCCATATGCTTCCCGAACAGTCGGTGCAGGCACATCGGGACGTACAGGGCGGCTTGCTTCTCCCGATTCACTGGGCGGCGTTCACGTTGTCGCTGCATGATTGGAACGATCCCATTCGCCGTGCGACAGCAGAAGCCGAACGCCAAGGCGTACCTATCGCCACTCCGAAAATCGGCGAGCCGGTGTATCTCGGAGACCCGGCGTACCCTAAGGAAGTATGGTGGACTTAAAAAGAATGAGGCTCTCCCGAAATGCTAATACCTCGGAAAAGCCTCTTTTTTCATGTCGAGAATCTTACTTGTACCCCCGGAACTTCTTCCTCATGACCTTCTCCTCCAGTCGAATCCGGTTGAACAACGTGATCAGATGGAGCACGAACAGTGGGATAAACACGACCCAGCCCTGCGAAATGATTGCGAAGCTGAGCACCTCCGGGATCATGTTCAAGTAATAATTGGGATGCTTGACGCGCTTGAATAGCGGAGTTTCGATCAATTGATGGCTCTTGGCAATATAGATTTTGAAGGTCCAGAAGCGTCCCAGCGTACGGATGACATAGATGAGCACCGCCATCGCGAACGCATAAACGACCAGACCGATATAGGTATGCACGCCGACGGGCACATCCTCCACGAAAGCATAACCGATCGTGCTGAGGTAGATCAGAAACTGCACGACGATCAGCGCCCGACTGTTGGTCTTGCCGAATTCGAGGCCTCCGTGAGCCTTGATGCGAGCTTCATTGCGCCCCGAGACAATAGCCGAAGGGACACGAAGCAAAGTTAGTATAATGAGAATGATGCCGGTCACCATGGTTGGTTCCTCCTTAAACATGCACGAAAACGGCAAAAGCGCCACGTCATGCGGATTTTAAAAGACGCTTCTTCACTGTACGCTCTGAATGTTAATGCCATGTTAAAACAGCGTCTTAAGGTCCAGCCCGGACTTCATCTCATCCTACATGAAATCAAAGAAATACCGCGTCACATGAAAAAAGACCGGCGACGTATACGTTAAGCTGTCGACCAAGCTCAGGTAGCTCTTCTTCAAGGATTGAGCCTTGTCGTCGTCCCCGATGAGCAAATCCCGCTTCAGGACAGAGATGGTGGTGCTGCCGATAAAGCCGCCCAACCCAATCAGCATCCCGGCGAACAAGCCAAACGAAGAACCTAGCGGTGTCAGGAACGGAGCCAGGAAGTAAGCTGCGAGGGACGTTACCACGAGCGAGCACGCGAAGCCCTCCCACGTCATGAACGGATTCGCCGTCGGCACAACTTTACGTTTGCCGAAGTACGACGAAGCGGCATAATGGACGATATCATTAAGCTGGGTCAGAACGACTAGAAAGAGCACCAGACCTGCCCCATACTGCGGCGTGGCGAACGGGAAATACGCGAGATGGCTGAGACCAAACACCATCAGCATCAACCCCCACTGAACCCGGCTCACGCTGCGCAGGAACCCGGCTGTTCCTTTGTTAATCATGCGAGGAAGCGGCAAGAACAGGAACACATACACCGGAATAAATACGATAAACATGCCGTACCATTCGATCAAGATCCAGTAGAACTGAACTGGAATCGCCAGATATGCCCACAGAAACAACCGACGCTCGGATTTGCGTGAGCGGATCATGGAAAAGTATTCTTTTAACGCGAAAAAAGATAGCAGCATCACCGCAAGCAACGATACGACCGGATTAAATAAGGTGGCCAAGCAGAGAATCAGCCACATGCCCCACCAGGTGCGCAGGCGCTGGCTAAAGGCTAAATAAGTCTCACCGCCGGGCCCGGGAACTTTCGGCTTCAGGACCACGCAGATGAGATGAATAGCTGCCAGGACCACGAAAATCACGATCATCGTCCATTGCAGATTGTTTAGCATGCTCAATCCCAACTTCCTCCGGAGGTAGATTCCACCAAAGGAATCATATGTTATTATGGAGGAATAGTCTAGATATAGTCTACATGGGAGAAGGGGAATTTCATCCATGGCCGCGGAACGCTCGGTGTATATTTTACTTACGAATACAGGAACACTCTTCACCAAAATGATCAAAGGATACACAAGGGCGCCTTACAATCACGCCTCGATCTCGTTCAATCGGGAGTTGTCGGAGTTGTACAGCTTTGGGCGGAAGCATCCGAATAACCCGCTGAACGGCGGATTTGTCAAAGAGGATATCAAGACCGGTACGTTCAGTAAGTATCCGAACACGACCTGCGTCATTTATGAGCTAAAGGTGACCCCGCGTGAGGTGGAGAAAATGGAGCGCGTGCTTCAACTGTTTATTCGCAAGCGCCAAAAGTTCCTGTACAACATTCTTGGCGTCATCGGCATCGCTTTGAAGGAGCCGATTGAGTTCAGCAACTCTTATTTTTGCTCGCAATTCGTGGCGGAGATTCTGGAGCGCTCGGGGATTAAACTGTGGAATAAGCTGCCTGCGCTGGTGACGCCGGACGATTTCCGGAAGTGCGATCGGCTTCAGCTCATCTATGAAGGGAAGCTCAGCGAATACGAGCCGTAGACTGCGGAATTTTTTTTTAGACTCCCTCTTCCCCTTCTCGTGTGAATATGATACGCTGTCGTTAACTTATTAAAGATGTTTAAAAAGTAGTGGAGGTACCTCAATGAACGAAATGCCAGCCACGCCGAAAGGGATGAAGCAGGTGATCCGCAGCGGCATCCGCTCGGCACTGCTGGCGATGGGCAGCGCGACGAAGGCGGAACTGAGCGGGAAGCTGGACGTCAGCTTTCCGACCATCAGCAAGTTTCTGGCTGAAATGAAGGAGGCCGGAGAGATTGCGACCATCGGGATCGACGATTCCAGCGGCGGCCGGCGGGCGGAGCGTTACGCCTATAATCCAGAGTATATGCTGGGTCTGGCGGTGTTTCTGGAGCGGGAGGAGACGAATTACACGGTCTTTAATTGTCATGGCGAAGTGAAAGAAGAAGGTCGCAGGCCAAGTCTGCTGGCGGATCCCGGGGACAGCCTGGCGGAGTTGATCGGCGAACTGATCGACCGGTTCCCGAAGCTTCAGTCGCTGGCGATTGGCGTACCCGGAGCGGTCAATCAAGGCCGGATTATTCATATTCCTGCTTATGAGGCATTCCAGAACTTCGATCTGAAGAGCACCCTGGAAGCGCGTTTTGGTCTCCCTGTCGTTGTGGAGAACGATATGAATGCGGCGGTGTGGGGGTATTACCACAGCATAGATCCGCGCGACAACCCGTCGCTGGTCTACCTCTATTTCGGCCAAAATGGCCCCGGGGCCGGGATCTTGATCAACGGTGACGTTGTGAGGGGGCATTCATTCTTCTCCGGCGAGGTCTATTATGTCCCGCAATACGAGGAACGGAACTTCGGGCAGGCGCTGCAGGCGGGACGAAATCTTGGCCCCGGCAGAGCTGGAGCGGGGCCCGAGGGAGTGGATGCCGTCAGCCGGTTGGTCGCGGCCTGTACAGCGCTGATCAATCCGCATACTGTGGTGTTCTGCCATGATGAGGTGAGTGTCTCTTTGTTGAACGAAATCAAAGTGCAAAGCGCGCAATACGTGCCGGCCGAGCATCTGCCCCGGCTGATGATGAGCGACTGGCGGCGGGATTATTTGACCGGCTTGCAGCAGTTGGGACTTCATCTGATGATATCAACCCGTGGATAGGAGAAGGAGATCCAAACAGATGGCAACATTCTTTCTATTGATCATTTATTTAGCTTTCATCAGCTTGGGGCTGCCTGACTCGCTGCTCGGCTCGGCCTGGCCGATCATTCGCGGCGAGTTCGGCGCTCCGCTGGGGACTGCCGGCGTCTTATATATGATCGTCGCCGCCGGCACGATTGTATCCAGCTTGGCCAGCGGCTCGTTGCTGGGCCGGTTCGGCACAGGCAAGGTGACTCTGGTCAGCTGCCTGATGACGGCGGCGGCCTTGCTCGGTTATTCGGCGGCACCGTCGGTGTTCTGGTTTGGCGTCTTTGCGATTCCGCTGGGGCTGGGCGCTGGGGCGGTGGACTCCGGGCTCAACAACTATGTGGCTGCGCACTACAAAGCGCATCATATGAGCTGGCTGCACTGCTTCTGGGGCGTTGGCGCAACGCTGGGGCCGGTCATCATGGCCGGTTTTATCTCCGGCAGCGGGCACTGGCGCAGCGGCTATTTGACCGTGTCGATGATTCAATTCGCGCTGGTGGTGATTTTGCTCTTCTCCTTGCCGCTCTGGGATCGTGTGGCCCGGATCGCCGGCGATTCACGGAAGGAAGAGTTGCGTGAGATGGAAGCCGAGCAGCCGGACGAACGCCCGGTGAAGCCGCTGCGGATTCCCGGCGTCAAGCTGGCCCTCGCATCGTTTCTGTTCTATTGCGGGGTGGAGTCTACGGTCGGCTTATGGGGCAGCAGCTATCTCGTTGGCATCAAAGGAGTGGATGCGGCGACGGCAGCGAGCTGGGTTTCGTTGTATTTTGCCGGGATTACGGTGGGCCGCTTCATTGCCGGGTTCGTCACGTTTAAATTAAGTAACCGTGTGATGATCCGCGCAGGCCAGATTATCGCTTTGTTCGGCGCCGTTGTGCTGGTGCTGCCGCTCCCCGCGGCTCTGTCTCTGGTCGGCTTACTGATCATCGGCCTTGGCCTTGCTCCGATCTTTCCATGTATGCTGCATGAAACGCCGGTTCGCTTCGGCAAGAAGCAATCTCAGAAGATCATGGGCTATCAGATGGCCATGGCATACACCGGCAGCACGTTTATGCCGCCGTTGCTTGGGTTCCTGGCTTCACATTCCACGATTGGCGTGTTCCCGGTGTACATCGTGCTGTCGGCAGCAGCGATGTGGCTCTTCTCTGAGCGGTTGAACGTTTTCTTGAAAACAAGAGGCCATGCCTCGCAAGAGAGCGTGGTTTCTCCGCAATAGTCTGTCTTATCAGAAGCTAGCTTCGTTAGGTACGTATAACCTATGAGCTAGCTTCTGGATTCTCATTGTTCCCAGCGGGGAATGGGGACAAACCCGAAGTTTTCCGTTCACCCGGCTTTCTGGGCTAGAAACACGCCATAGGATAAATGGTTCCGGTAACGTTGCAGGAAAGCTTCATTTTCTCTGAAAAAGGTACCCACGGCGGGATCCTGCAGCGCCTCCAGGTCAATGACCCGGTGCGGGTCCCAAGCGTTCTGCCAATCGAAGGCTATCGCTCCGCCTCCGTTCCCTTTCTCGTTCTGTCGTCCATTTGGGGCCGCATCGGGTTCTGGTCCCCACTGCCGAACCTCCTGAAAACCGGCATCCCGCAGCATCCGCATCCAGGCGGCAGCGTCAGGCAAACGCGGATTGCCGTACAGCTCGCGCATTTCCCTCTCCAACGCAGGGTGAGGCTGGGTCTGAAACAGCTCGCGGTCCCACACGTGCCCACCCTTGCGCAGGACGCGATGATATTCACGGAACGCCTTCACCGGATCAGCGGCGAACACCGTAACGGACTCGGCGATGACCGCATCATAGGTGTCCGAGCGCAGCGGGATGGCGGTGATATTGCCTTGAATCCATTCGATTTGCAGTTGCTGCTGCTGGGCTCGTTGCTCGGCTTTCTCCAGCATTACGATACTTTGATCCATCGCCGTGACCTGTGCTCCCATCTGGGCTAACAGGCAGGCTGTTCTGCCCGTTCCGCAACCTACCTCCAGCACGCGCAATCCAGGTGTTATGCCAATAAACTCCATAAAATCAAGGGTTCCCTTAAATCCCCCTGGATGTGCCGAGCCTTCCCCCACGGCGGCGATGATTTCGTGGTAGTTCATCCTATAGCTGCCCCTCCTTTATCAACTTCCCGACTTCTCTCAACAGCAGAATATGCCGCGGCGCCTCCAGCGCGATTAAGATAGGCGTTCACCTTGGGAGTGGCCTCGGTTTTGAAGTTTTGTTTTCATTAGCGGGACATTCGCCCTGTACAAATACCCGGGGGATGAATAGGATAAATGAGCATTCGAGAGGGGAGGCACGAGTCTATGCAACAGATCTATCCGCTTAGCGTAGATACCTGCAAGCCGCATATCGGCAAAACCGTATGCGCGGTACTTCGGGACGGCCGCTATTACATTGGTACGATTACCGATGTGAACGAAAAGGGCATTCAGCTGAACGGAGGATATGCTTCGGGAGCCAACGTTCTCTCTACCCAACCCGCTAAAGCCAAGAAGCAGCTCCAGCAGCTGAAATCCAAATCCAAAGGCAACCCTAAAGCGTCAACTAAAGCGGTTCCCCACACCAAGGAGCAGGCACTAACGAAGGCGTATGGGTATGGGCCGGGGTATCCGTATTACGGGGGATATCCAGGAGGCGGCTATCCGTACTATCCTCCTTATGGCGCCTATGCGTTTGATTGGGCGGCGATCGCTTTGCTGTTCCTGATTCCGTTTCTGTTTATCTGATCAGGCCTGTGCCGACATGCGGCGATTCGAGTCAATTTCGTATTTTGCGGAAATTGGCTCTTTTTTTGTGCAAGTTTATAGAAGAAAACGCTTCATAAAAGGGCTTTCCGATGTATAATGTACATAGTTGTAGACAAGTAGACAAGATTACGCGGAAAAGAGGTTGAATCATGTTCAGAGCTACGGAGGACCAGGAATTCTACGAGTTGCTAAGCCCTACGCTCCTGCCTAAAGCGTCAGGATTCTTATGGAACGAAACGATGATGATTCATATGAACTGCCGGGGATATGCCGTTGCCCAATTTATGCAGCCGGAGCCGGCTAAGTATTCGCATGCCCCAAATCTGGAAGCGAAGACGTTTATGCAGCCGGAACAACCTTACTATGCGCATCATCCGGGCCGTTTCGTGTATGTGAAGGACGAGGAGGATCAAAGTCTGTTTTCGGCGCCGTATGAACCGATGCGGGTTAAGACCGACAGCTATTCCTTTGCCTTGGGACAGAGCCGGATTGTCTGGAAGGTTGAGCATCAGGGGGTGTTGATCGAGATGACCCTCAGCTTGCCGAAGAAGGACCCGCTGGAGCTCTGGCGGGTGAAGGTGACGAACGTGTCGCAGCGGGCGCGGAAGCTGAGCATCTACCCGTACTTTACTGTTGGTTATATGTCTTGGATGAATCAATCCGGCCAATACCATGAGGACCTGCAGGCGATCGTCTGCTCTTCGGTGACACCGTATCAGAAGTACCAGGATTACGATAAGATTAAGTTTTTCCGTGATAAAACGTTCCTGATTGCCGAACACACTCCGGTGTCTTGGGAAGTGAACCAGGAGGCGTTCGAAGGTGAAGGCGGGATCACACGACCGTCCGCGTTGGAGCAAGCGGAGCTGTCGAAGGGAGATGCGCGGTACGAGACGCCGGCAGCGGTCATGCAATACCGGATGGAACTGGCGGCAGGAGAAACGCGGGAATACCGCTTCCTGTTCGGTCCGGCCCGCGATGAGCAGGAGATTGCACAAATTCGGGAGACGTATTTTGGCAAGGCTGATGGTGCATCGGGTGAGGATGGATTTGTGGCTGCTGAACGTGAATACGACCAGTACATCCGGGAAGGTCGAGGTTGCCTGACGATCTCTACCCCTGACAAGGATCTTGATCTCTTCGTCAATCGCTGGTTGCCGCGGCAAATTTATTATCATGGCCAGACGAACCGCCTGACCACCGACCCGCAAACCCGGAACTATTTGCAGGATCATATGGGCATGAGCTATATCAAGCCGCAGGTAGCGCGAGCCTCGTTCTTAACGGCGCTGAGTCAGCAGAAGGCGAACGGCGCCATGCCGGACGGGATCGTGTTGCATCCGGACGCGGAACTGAAATATATCAACCAGGTGCCGCATACAGACCACTGTGTCTGGCTGCCTATCTGCCTGAGCACGTATTTGGATGAAACGGGTGACTACTCAATTTTGGAGGAAAAGGTGGCCTATGCCGACAGTGAAGAAGCCGAACCTGTATATCTCCATGTTGATAAAGCGATGCGTTGGTTGATGAACGACCGCGACGAGCGGGGGCTGAACTACATCAATCAAGGCGACTGGTGCGACCCGATGAATATGGTTGGCTACAAAGGGAAAGGGGTATCCGGATGGCTGACGATCGCCACAGCGTATGCGTTCCAGGTTTGGGCCGGCATTTGTGAGAACAGCGGACGGCCTGAGGTTGCCCGGGATTACCGTGCGGCGGCGGAGGAGACCAACGAAGTAGTGAACCGCTACCTGTGGGACGGCAATTGGTATGCGCGGGGCATCACTGACGATAACGTCGTGTTTGGGATTAGTACCGATGAAGAAGGCCGGATCTTCATCAACCCGCAGGGTTGGTCGATGCTGAGCGGCGCGGCCGATGCCGATAAACGCGAGAAGCTGATGCGCGCAGTTCGCGAGCAGTTAGAGACGCCATACGGCGTGGAGAAGCTCGCACCTTCCTACACGAAGATGCGCGAGGATGTCGGCCGGGTGACGCAGAAGCACCCGGGGTCCGCAGAGAACGGTGCGGTGTACAATCATGCCGCCGCCTTCTATATCTACGCGTTATATACGGTGGGTGAGCAGGACGATGCGTTCCGGCTGCTGCGCAAAATGCTGCCCGGCCCGGATCTTGAGGACATCGTGCAACGGGGGCAACTGCCGGTATTCATCCCGAACTATTACCGGGGAGCTTATCGGCAATTCCCGCGGACGGCAGGGCGCTCCAGCCATCTGTTCAACACGGGCACGGTGCCGTGGGTGTACCGCTGCTTGATCGACGGGCTGTTTGGCGTGCAGGGCACGAAAGACGGCATCCGCGTGAATCCGCAGCTTCCGTCCCATTGGAACGAGGCAGCGATTACACGCGAATTCCGTGGAGCCACACTGCATGTTGAAATTCGGCGGGACGCAGCAGTAGCGGAGACAACAGTTTACGCGGATGGCGAGCTGCTGCCGGAAGGTGTGCTGCGGAATGTGCAGCCGGGCAAGACTTATCGCGTGCAGGTGAAGCTGCCTGCCGGAGCGTAAGCGAAAGCGGCGGAGGAAAAAGCAAGAAGCGTAAGTGTGATGGGATCCCCCTCGCGCTTGCGCTTTTTTTGCGTTGTCTGTTTGGTATTCCATGCGTCTCCCTCATCAAATTTAAGAAAAACTTTATTTTTTCCTCCCATTCTTCTTAATTTATAAAAGGTATCTTAAAGGGGAAGAAAAGCTAGGGGGAAATTGACGTGAAAAAGTGGATTATCTGCCTGATGATCCTGGTGCTGCTGGGATACGGGGTTTCTAAATTTAAGGCCGAAATCGTGCGGACGCCGGAGGACTCAGATTCAAGACCGCGTGTAGAGGACGTTGAGCCCATTAATGATCCTGCTTCCGATTCATCGCAGGGTGCAAAGAGCATGACGATTGATGTCACCAAGGAGATGATATATCAGGGTGATCTGCTGCTGGTGAACAAGGACCATCCCGTTCCCAAGGGGCTGCATCCTGAGAAAGAAGCGGTGAGCCTGATCAAGAATCCTGAGTTCATCGACGGATTTGGCGTGTTAGATAACCAAGTCCTGTTGTCGCCGCGCATGGCGGAACGTTTTGCAACGATGGTGAAGGCCGCCGGGGAGGAAGGAATCAACCATTTCCTGATCAGCAGCGGGTACCGGGACGAAGAGAAGCAGGACGAGCTGTACCGCCAAATGGGTTCCAAGCTGGCATTGCCGGCCGGATACAGCGAGCATAACCTGGGGCTGTCGCTGGACATCGGGTCGTCCCAAGCGGAGATGAATGTCGCCCCGGAAGGCCGGTGGTTGAAGGAGAATGCATGGAAATATGGATTTATTTTGCGATACCCGGACGACAAAACGGCGATCACAGGCATTCAGTTCGAGCCTTGGCACTTCCGGTACGTGGGTCTGCCGCATAGCGCCATCATTCACGAAAACGGGTTTGTGCTGGAGCAATACTTGGATTATCTGAAGGAGCAACAGTCGGTGAGCATCACAGTACAAGGCCAGAAGTATCACGTCTTCTACTATCCGGTATCCAAAGATCGGACCATTGAGGTGCCGGTACAGGGCAGTTATGAGATTGCTGGCAATAACATGGACGGCGTTATCGTCACCGTTCGCGAGTAGTTCGGCAGTGAGCCCGAGTCTGGATATCATGAAAGTGAGGGATCTGATGGAGCCCATGGGAGCACAACGCTGGCGGAAGGACGTGAGCATTCGTGTGCTGTTCATCTTGTATATATGCCTTTTGGTAAAAATCATTTTGTTGAAGTTTCACCCTATGGAGCCGGCCTGGCTTTGGGGACGATTGCTATCGAATTTGCAGTCCCCTGACTTTCTAAGTCAACGATTGCAGGCAGGCAATCTCATTCCTTTGCGGGAAATTACGCGAAGCCTAAAGGGGATGACGGCGCATGAGATGATCAACCTGTTTGGCAATGTGCTGATTTTTATGCCGTTTGGGATACTTCTAGGACTGGTATTCCGCCACAAAGACATCACTTGGATCGTGACCTTGGTTTACGCATTTGCAGCGAGTTTCAGCTTGGAATGCGCTCAGCTTCTGCTGGCGATTGGTCAATTTGATGTGGATGATCTCATCCTCAATACGGGTGGAGCATTATTTGGTTATTCCTTGTACCGCATCCGAACCGCTGCATTGAAGCAGCAAGGTGGGGTTCGGACAGAAGAAGGATAATGATGAGAATACCGGGGACGTGTATTAAGTAAAATCACAATGCACACTTTTTGTAAGTTGCTTGACAAAAGGAATTGTGGCGGCTATCATTAACTCAAGTTTGATTAATCCAAATTAAGGATATTGGAGAAGTTCGGAATCATGCCTGGTGGTGTGACAGCATTGTTTCTGGGGCAAAATGTCAGGTGGATTAACGAAACCATAAAACCAATCAAGGAGGAATAGAACCATGTCTAAATTGAACATCGGGATTATCCTGGGAAGCACCCGCGATGGGCGCGTGAGCCCGCAAGTCGGAGAATGGGTGAAGAAGCATGCGGAAGCTCGCGGCGACGCGAATTATGAAATCGTTGACATCGCGGATTTCAAACTGCCGTTGCTCGGCGAAGCCGATGCCAGTGAGCAAGCAGCGGCTTGGAATAGCAAGTTGAACAGCTTGGACGGTTTCGTATTCATCGTGCAAGAATATAACCACAGTATTACAGGTGCCCTGAAGAATGCGCTGGACTATGCGCGTGAAGCATGGAATAACAAAGCAGCCGGGATCGTCAGCTATGGTTCCGTAGGCGGCGCTCGTGCCGCTGAACATCTGCGCGGTATTCTGGGCGAGCTGCTCGTTGCTGACGTGCGCACGCACGTGGCCCTCTCGCTGTTCACCGATTTCGAGAACTACAGTGTCTTCAAGCCGGCTGACCTGCACTTGAATAACCTGAATGCCATGCTGGACCAATTGCTTGCTTGGAGCGGTGCGTTGAAGACACTGCGTTAAGATTTATTCCGACTTCGATTTTGAAACCCCTGTGCCTAAATGATATGGCGCGGGGGTTTTTTGCATGATTGTCGGTGCAGGTTAGGCCTCGTATAATTAAGTTTGGAACGTAAAAACACAGTCTGGTTGGTAGTCCAGACGCACGGAGCTTTGGGGCCGTGTCAGTAACCTTCCCCCCTCGGGATGTCCGTCGTTCCGATTGATTAGAGGGGGATTGTGCAATGAAATTGACGGTTTATCATGATGGCCAGTTTTGGATCGGTGTCATCGAGGTGCAGGAGCAGGGCAAGCTGAAAGCTGCGCGCTACATTTTCGGGAAAGAGCCGAAGGATGAGGAAATTCTCGAGTTTATTCGCTGTCGGCTGGACGCTTTGCTGGAACGACTAACCCAGGAGGTTGCCGTTAAGCCCAGCGAGGTGAAACGGGTCAGCCCCAAGCGGTTGGCCCGGCAAGCTGCTGCAGAACTGAACCGAAGAGGGGCCTCCACCTTTGCCCAGGAGGCGATCCGGCTGGAGTACGAGCAGCGCAAGCGGATCCGCAAGCTCCAATCCCGGGAACAACGGGAGGCAGAGAAGGAGCGGATTCGAGAGCTAAAAGTTCGGAAGGCGAAGGAGAAGCACCGCGGACGTTAGGGGTGATCTCGTTCTCCATCATGCGTCAATAGGAAGAAAGAAGATGGCGAAGCGGGACTTTCGTTCCTGCTCGCCATTTTCTTTTTAGAAACATCTCAATGATATCGATCTTCTGGGGTACGTCGGCACTGTGATGTTTCTCATATCAATGGTTCGGCAGCGTCTGCTAATTGTACCTTAGGAGGTGGACGACACATGAAAGTCAATTATCCCTTGAAGGGAACGCCGGATCTCAAAGAGATCAAGGAGTCCCTGAAACCGTTTGGCGGGCGCTGCGCGAAAATTGTCGATGGAACATTGGAATATCAGATTAAGGATGAGAATGAGAAAGCCGCGTACGAAGCGATGAAAGCTAAGGGTTATATCGGTTAATTCCAGGATTGAAGCCAGCATAGAACACACTAATTACTACAGTAAGTGTCCCTCATTTTTTTGGATGAAGGGGCACTTTTTTTGTCGAAAAATGGGGATTGACGGATTTGTATATACAAGTTAAAATGAAAACGCAAACAAAAACATGTATATACAAGTTGGATAAGGGTCGATTGGCATCATGTTCTGTCGTTTGCTGCAAAATAAATGAAATTATCTTCTAGGACTTCAAGAAGGAGGAACCATCCATGAGTAACTATACTCAACCGGCAAACGATTTGCTGAAGCATGTCGGCGGCCGCGAAAATATTTCGGTTGTCACCCACTGTGCGACCCGCATGAGATTCGTGTTAGTTGATCCAAAGAAGGCAGATGTCGAACAGATCCAGGCCATCAAATTGGTTAAAGGCACGTTTACCCAAGCCGGTCAGTTTCAAGTCATCATCGGTAACGAAGTGGCATCATTCTATAACGAGTTCATCAAAATCGCCGGCGTCAGCGACACCTCGAAGGAGGAAGCAAAGGAAGCTGCCAAGAAGAACATGAACTTCCTGCAGCGGATGATTGCGCATTTGGCAGATATTTTCACCCCGCTGATCCCGGCTATTGTGGTCGGGGGTCTGATCCTCGGCTTCCGGAATATTATCGGGGACATCAAAATGTTGGACGGCGGTACGAAAACCCTGGTCGAAGTCTCGCAATTCTGGGCCGGAACCCATGCGTTCCTTTGGCTGATTGGTGAAGCGATCTTCCACTTCCTCCCGGTCGGCATCACTTGGGCTGTTGCACGGAAGATGGGCGCTACACCGATTCTCGGCATTGTGCTGGGGATCACGCTTGTCTCGCCTCAGCTGCTGAACGCGTATAGCGTGGCTGGTGCAACGGAAATTCCATTTTGGGACTTCGGGTTTGCCAAGGTAGAAATGATCGGTTATCAGGCACAGGTCATTCCGGCGATCCTGGCGGGACTGGTGTTATCCTTCCTGGAGTTGAAGCTGCGTAAAATCGTGCCGCAATCGATCTCGATGATCGTGGTTCCGTTCTTTGCACTGGTGCCTACCGTTCTGCTTGCCCACACGGTGCTTGGGCCGATCGGCTGGCATATCGGTTCGTTTATCTCGAATGTAGTCTACTCGGGTCTGACGTCTTCGTTCGGCTGGCTGTTCGCCGCGATCTTCGGATTCGCGTATGCGCCGCTGGTCATCACCGGGCTGCATCACATGACGAATGCGATTGACTTGCAATTAATGAGTGAGCTCGGCGGAACGAACCTGTGGCCGATGATTGCGCTCTCGAATATCGCACAAGGCTCGGCCGTACTGGCCATGATCTTTATCAATCGAAAAAATGAAGAGGAGAAGCAGGTCTCCATCCCGGCAACCATCTCTTGTTACCTCGGGGTTACGGAGCCGGCGATGTTCGGGATTAACTTGAAGTACGGATACCCGTTCCTCGCTGCGATGATCGGGTCGCTGGTGGCAGCTGTGATCTCGGTTGGCACGGGTGTCATGGCTAATTCCATCGGCGTTGGCGGATTGCCAGGCATCTTGTCCATCCAGCCGCAGCATATGGTGACCTTCGCTTTGGCAATGGCCGTAGCGGTTGTGATTCCGTTTATCCTCACGATGGTTTTCGCGAAAGCTAACATCGGCAAAGTATCGTTCAAGAAAAATTAAGCATCCGGCGGAGGAACAGATTTGTTCCTCCTTTGCGATTTTTGTGGGAAAGGGAAGGTGTTGGAAATGACGGAACCTTGGTGGAAGAAGGCGGTCGTGTATCAGATCTACCCCAAGAGTTTCAACGACACGACAGGCAATGGAGTCGGCGATCTGCAAGGGATCATTTGCAAGCTGGATTACCTTGCAGAGCTGGGCGTGGACGTGATCTGGCTGACGCCGGTGTACGACTCGCCGCAACGAGACAACGGATATGATATTCGCAACTATTATCAGATCTTTGAACCCTACGGCACGATGGAGGATTTCGATGAACTGCTGGAGGAAGCCCATCGGCGTGGTCTCCGGATTTTGATGGATATCGTCGTCAATCATACGTCAACCGAGCATCCATGGTTCGTCGCGGCCAAGTCATCCAAGGACAACCCTTACCGGGATTATTACATTTGGCGAGAGGGCAAGGAAGGTGGACCGCCAAACAATTGGGTGTCCAAATTCGGCGGCAACGCTTGGCAATACGACGAAACCACAGGGCAATACTATCTTCACCTCTTTGATGTGACCCAGGCGGATTTGAACTGGGAGAATGCCCGGATGCGCCAGGAAATTTATCAGATGATGAAGTTTTGGCTTGATAAAGGGGTGGATGGCTTCCGGCTGGATGTCATCAATCTGCTTTCCAAGGACCAGCGGTTTCTGGACGATGACGGGTCGGTGGCTCCCGGAGACGGACGGAAATATTACACCGACGGCCCGAAAATCCACGAGTATCTGCAGGAGATGAACCGCGAAGTGTTTAGCGGGTACGGTATGATGACCGTCGGGGAAATGTCATCCACTTCGCTGGAGCACTGTGTTCGCTATACGCATCCGGACCGGAAGGAACTCGACATGACCTTCAGCTTCCATCATTTGAAGGTGGATTATCCGAACGGGGAGAAATGGGCGAAGGGCGAGCTCGACTTCCTGCGGTTGAAGCAGATTCTAGCGGAGTGGCAGACCGGAATGTACGAAGGCGGCGGGTGGAACGCGCTGTTCTGGTGTAATCACGATCAACCCCGTGTGGTATCACGGTTTGGGGATGACGGGAAGTATCACCGGGAATCGGCGAAAATGCTGGCCACCGCGATGCACATGCTGCAAGGCACCCCTTATATCTATCAAGGGGAAGAATTCGGAATGACGAATCCGGGCTTCGAGCGGATCGAGGATTATCGCGATGTGGAGTCGCTGAACATATACCGCATTCTGAAGGAGCGCGGCATGTCCGAGTCCGATATTTTGGAGATTCTAGCGCAAAAATCGCGGGACAACGGCCGAACACCGGTACAATGGAATGACGGGCCTAACGCCGGGTTTACG
Source organism: Paenibacillus sp. 3LSP (assembly GCF_032465655.1). NCBI lineage: Bacteria > Bacillati > Bacillota > Bacilli > Caryophanales > Paenibacillaceae > Paenibacillus > Paenibacillus sp. 3LSP. The sequence goes on from NZ_JAWDJI010000144.1 coordinate 23,894, forward strand.
ACCGGTACGCCGTGGATTCGCCCAGCAGACAACTATAAGGAGATCAATGCGGAGCGGGCGGTCGCGGATCCGGACTCGATTTTTTATCATTATCAGAAGTTAATCCGACTGCGGAAAGAGTATGAGGTGATCACGACCGGGCGGTTTGAACTGCTGGCCGAAGACGACCCGGCGGTATTTGCTTATGTGCGTGACGGCGGAGCGGAGAAGTTGATTGTGGTGAACAACTTTTTTGCGGAGGAGGCGGAATTTATGCTGCCTGACGGAGACGGCTGGCACGAGTACGAATGTCGGTTGCTGTTGTCCAACTACGCCGATTCCCCGGCGGACCCTCAACATCTTCGGCTAAGACCCTACGAATCTGTGGTATATTATCTTTATAGAACGTAAACAAAGTTTGGGGTCGTAAAGCATGATAAACAAGTATTTGGCGATTCACAACGACATTGTGCGGCAGATCGAAGCTGGGGAGATTGCACCCCAATCGCTGCTCCCGTCCGAGCATGAGCTGAAGGAGCGTTACCATACGTCGAGGGAAACGATTCGCAAAGCCTTAACCTTGCTGGCACAGAACGGGTATATCCAGAAAGTGCAGGGCAAAGGCTCTATTGTCATTCGTAGCAACATGGTGGATTTCCCCGTATCTGGGCTGGTGAGCTTTAAGGAGTTGGCTGGCAAGATGGGTGAGAAGCCCCGGACCTTGGTGCATGAGCTCTCCCGGGTGAAGCCCGATGCGTACGTGAAGCAGCAGCTCAATCTCTCTAACAAGGATGAGGTATGGAAGGTTGTACGTATCCGAGAGTTTGACGATGAGAAGGTCCTGCTCGATAAGGATTATTTGAACGCGAAGTACGTGCCGTCCTTAACCCGGGAAATCTGCGAGAACTCGATCTACGAGTATTTGGAGAAGGAGCTTGGGCTGAAGATTAGTTTCGCCAAAAAAGAAATCGTCATCGAGGAGCCTAGCGACGAGGACAAGCAGCAGCTTGATTTGGAAGGCTTCCACAACATGGTCGTGATCCGCAGCCATGTCTATCTGGAGGACGCCAGCTTGTTTCAGTACACGGAATCCCGGCACCGGCCGGACAAATTCCGCTTTGTGGACTTTGCGCGGCGGATTCATTCGAATAGTTGAGCTCCCGTGCTAAAAGGCCGCCCTGTTATGGGGCGGCCTTTTTTTGAGATGTGGCCGGACATTTAGATGAGTTTATGTGCGTACCACTTCTTCCCGCGGAAGCGCCAGAGGAAGATGGCCCCGCGTACCCCCCATTCACTGCACATAGCCACCCAAACTCCGAGGATGCCGAAGCCCAGCGTGATGCCAAGCACATAGCCGAGAATGACCCGGAATAACCACATCGTCAGCATCGAGGTGATCGAGGTGAAGCGTGAATCACCTGCCGCCCGCAAGGCAGATGGCAGAATGAAGCTGATCGACCAGAGCGGAACCTGGGCGATGGAGCTCACCAGGAGCACGAGGAAGATATCGTTTACGATATCAGACGGCGGCGAGAAGATGCTCACAAGCGGTCGGAACAGCGGCAGCAAAATCAAGCTAATTAAGGCCAGCGACCCGGACCCCAGCCAGAGGAAGGACTTAATGAACTTCCGCGCATCGCTGACGCTGCCGCTGCCGATGCATTGGCCAACAACGGTGACAATCGTCAGCGAGAGGGCACTGGCTGGAATTTGGAACACCCCGGCCAGGGAGCCGCCGATCGCATTGGTTGCAATCGCGTAAGTCCCCAGGCTGACAATAAACACTTGGGTCAGCAGCTTGCCGCCGTTAAAGAACAGCTGCTCGGCTGCGAACGGGATGCCGATGAATAGAATTTTACGCAGCATCTCAATCGGGAAGCGGAACAGGTCACTGAGATGCAGGTGAAGAGAGGCTTCCATTTTGAACAAATAATATAGCGCACAGGCCGCGCCGGCGAACCGGGCGATATTGATCGCCAGCGTCATTCCGAGGACGCCCATGTCCAGCAGTGTAATCAGCAAGAGGTTCAGCAGGACGTATAGCAGATTCATGATCAAGGATAGGAAAAGGGACGCCCGAGTTTTACCGATGCCCCGAAGTGCAGAACAGACGGCCTGAACCACGGCCAGCCCGACGTAGGAGATGCTGCTGCCAATCAGATAGACGCGAGCATTGTCCAATACGTCGGCTGAAGCAGCGCCGAACAGCAGCTTAAGCAGCGGATTGTGAAAGCCGATGAGCAGCAGCCCAATCCCAACGGCGAGCAGGGTCACCGCAGTAACCGTTGCAGCAGAGGCGCGGGAGACGTTACGGTCGTTGCGGCTGCCTTTGTATTGGGCGACCACCACGGTACCCCCGGTCGCGACAGCAACAAACACGCTGATCAGGAAGATATTCAGCGAGTCCACGATGTTGACTGCGCTGACTGCGGCCACGCCGGACGAGCTGATCATGGCGGTATTGACCAGATTCAGGCCAACGATAAAAGCCTGATCGATCAGAATCGGCAGATACAAGGCAAAGATCTGTCGATAATCCATGGACTCGCCGGACAGATGCTTTTCGAGGAAGGCGTTATTTTGCAGACGGGCAAATAGGGGCTTCAACGTCATCACATTCTTTTCTTTATAATGGGTAGATCAATCCAACCTATGAATCTTATTATCGGATAATTCGGAATGAAGCTAAAGCAACCAAGCAACTAACCCGGTTATCGCGGGCAGTGTTGAAGATATCATTTTTGACGGAGCCGTGTCAATGTATTTCGGCGATTTATCTAGCGAGGGATGGGGAAGACCGGGGACATTTGGAAATTGCAGTTCAAGGTGGTACGATGAAGGGGATTGGGTGAATTTGACTTGGGAGGGGATTATTTTGAAAGCGCTATTTATTGGAGGTACAGGAACAATCAGCTCGGCGATTACCCGACAATTGGCGGAAGACAGCTCCTGGGAACTGTATCTGCTGAACCGGGGGACGCGGAATAAGGATTTGCCGCCGGGTGTACATGTCATTGAGGCGGATATTCATCAGGAAGCTGAGGTGGCAAAGAAGCTTGAAGGGTATACCTTTGATGTCGTAGCGGACTTCATCGCGTTTGAACCGGCGCAGCTGGAACGCGATGTGCGCTTGTTTGCCGGGATTACGAAGCAGTTTATCTTCATCAGCTCGGCTTCGGCGTATCAAACTCCTTTGTCGGATTACAGAATTACCGAAGGGACGCCGCTGTCCAATCCATATTGGGCCTACTCTCGCAACAAAATTGCCTGCGAGGAATATTTGATGAAGGAGTACCGCGAGAACGGCTTCCCCATCACCATCGTACGGCCAAGCCACACTTATGATGAGCGCTCGATCCCGCTAGGTGTCCATGGTAACAAGGGATCCTGGCAAGTGGCCCAACGGATGCTGTTGAACAAGCCCGTCTTAATTCATGGGGACGGCTCGTCGCTGTGGACGTTAACGCATAACAGTGATTTTGCCAAGGGCTTTATTGGACTAATGGGTAACATTCATGCGATTGGAGAGTCCGTGCATATTACCTCCGACGAAAGCGTGACCTGGAACCAAATTTACGAAATTATTGCGGATGCGCTGGGTGTTAAGCTGAACGCCGTGCATGTCGCTTCTGAATTTTTGGCGGAGAACGGCCCGTACGATTTTCGCGGCGGATTGCTGGGTGACAAGGCCAATACGGTCGTCTTCGACAATAGCAAGCTGAAACGGCTTGTACCCGGATTTACGGCTACGGTTCGCGTAGACCAAGGGATCCGGCAGACGGTGGAGCATATTCTGGCACACCCTGAGCTGCAAGTAGCTGATCCTGAGTTCGACGCCTGGTGTGACCGCGTGGTCGGGGCGATGGAAGCAGCTGCGAAGTTCATGAAGGAATAGGCGAGGGACCACCAGTGAGTATCGTACGTCAACCTACGTTCGTGTTGGCCCCGGATTCGTTTAAGGAGAGCATGACCGCCAAGGAAGTGTGTGAGGCCATGGAAAAAGGGCTGCGCCAAGCGTTCCCCGATGCGAATTATGTCCACGTGCCGATGGCGGATGGCGGGGAAGGGACCGTCCAAGCTTTGGTCGATGCCACCGGCGGCAGGCTGTGCTCGCTGGAGGTGACGGGTCCGCTGGGAGAGCCGGTTCTGGCGGAGTACGGCCTGCTGGGCGACGGGGAGACGGCGGCCATTGAGATGGCCTCGGCCAGCGGGCTCCACCTGGTGCCGCCAGATCGGCGCAACCCGCTGCAGACCACGACGTATGGCACCGGCGAGCTGATCCGCGCCTGCCTGGATCAAGGCGTGCGCCGGATCATCGTCGGCCTGGGCGGCAGCGCGACCAACGACGGCGGCGCCGGCATGGCCGAGGCGCTGGGCGCGCGCCTCCTGGACGCGGCGGGCCGGCCGTTGGCGCGCGGCGGCGGCCGCCTCGGGGATCTGGCGCGGATCGACGTGTCCGCGCTGGATCCCCGCTTGCAGCAGGCGCACCTGATCGTCGCCTGCGACGTCGACAACCCGCTCTGCGGCGAGCGTGGCGCGTCCCGGGTGTTCGGGCCGCAGAAGGGCGCCACCGTCGCAATGGCGGAGCAGCTGGACGCCGCGCTCGCGCATTACGCGGAGGTGGCGCGGCGGCAGCTGGGCCGGGACGTGCGTGACGTCCCGGGCGCTGGGGCAGCCGGCGGGCTGGGCGCCGGGCTGTTGCTCTTTACGCAGGCCGAAATGCGCAGGGGCGTCGAGATTGTGCTCGACTTTACCGGCCTGCGGGAGAAGGTGGCGGCGGCGGACGTGGTGTTCACCGGCGAGGGCGGCATCGACTTCCAAACGAAGTTTGGGAAGGTGCCCTACGGTGTCGCCCGAATCGCCAAGGCCGCCGGCAAGCGCGTGATCGCGATCGCAGGGACGATCGGTGAAGGCGCGGACGCGCTCTACGCCGAAGGGATCGATGCGATCTTCGGCATCACCCCCGGCGCCGCCGCCCTGCCGCAGCTGCTCGCCGCCGGGCCGCGCAACGTGCAGCGCACCTGCGAGAACATCGGCCGCCTGCTGCGGCTTAGCTGATGGGTTTTGCTCACGCTGTGGAGTCGCGTTGGTCCTGGGGAGACATATGCGACCATGCTCTTTTTGACGATTATCCCGTTGCATCAGGGGATGGAGGGGATTCGCCTCCCGCTTCTGAATGAAAGGGATAATAGTGTAAAGTAGCTCGAAAAGGATATCCTCGGATGAGAGTACCTATGCGCTCTACTCCTTTTTAACCATTATCCCGTTGCATCAGGGAATGGAGGGATTCGCCTCCCGCTTCTGAATGAAAGGGATAATGGTGTAAAGCAGCGCGAGAAGAGATATCCTCGGATGAGAGTACCTATGCGTTCTACTCCTTTTTAACCATTATCCCGTTGCATCAGGGGCTGGAGGGGATTCGTGCTTCCGCTTCTGAGTGAAAGGGATAATGGTGCAAAGGGGTACGGGGAGCGCCTTCATACTGCCGGTCCTACGTTGGCTAAAAGGGGAGAAATGTTGTATGACCAACCTACAACATTTCTCTCTTTTTATATTTCTAGGTCAAGGGGGGACTACTACGATTCACACCTCTTGACGATTATCCCTTTGCATCAGGCTAGGGAAAAGTTCATTACCCACTTCTGAATGAAAGGGATAATAGTGTAAAGGAGGAGCAAAAGGGATAATCATACAAAGAGGTGTTTGAAGGGATATCCCCCAAGTTTCCCCAAAGGCTCATGCAAATCAGCTCAGACAGTTAGTGGACGAGATGAGTAGTTTTTATTTTGCTCTAATGAGAAAAGTATAGTAAAATACAAAAATATAGTAAATTAGCGAATAAGACGAAGCGGAGGAACGAGATATGGAAATCGGGATCAGCACGTTTGTGGAGACGACGCCGGATGTGGTCACGGGTGAAACGATTAGTCATGCGCAGCGGCTGCGCGAGGTTGTAGAGGAGATCGTCCTGGCCGACAAAGTCGGATTGGACGTGTTTGGCGTTGGGGAGCATCACCGCCAGGATTATGCAGCGTCCTCGCCTGCGATGGTTTTAGCAGCAGCTGCTCCGCAGACGAAGCGTATCCGGTTGACAAGCGCCGTCACCGTGCTGTCTTCCGATGATCCGGTCCGCGTGTTCCAGGACTTCGCGACGTTGGACGGCCTCTCAAACGGGCGTGCGGAGATTATGGCCGGGCGGGGTTCTTTTATTGAGTCGTTCCCACTGTTCGGTTACGATTTGAACGATTACGAGGAGTTGTTTGAAGAGAAGCTGGAGCTGCTTCTTAAGCTGCGCGAGTCGGAAAAAGTCACCTGGCAAGGCAAGCACCGTCCGGCGATCCACAATCTAGGCGTCTATCCGCGTCCTGTGCAAAATCCGCTTCCGGTCTGGATCGGCAGCGGCGGTAATACCGAATCCGTCATTCGCGCCGGTGTGTTAGGCTTGCCGCTGGTGCTGGCGATCATTGGCGGACGGCCAACTCAATTTGCGCCGCTCGTGAAGATTTACAAGCGTGCTGCCGCCCAAGCCGGGCATGATGTCTCGAAGCTTACCGTGGCTTCCCATTCGCACGGCTTTGTCGCCGATCGGAATGATGTGGCTGTAGAGAAGTTCTTCCCTTCGACGCAGGCGGTGATGAACATCATCGGGCGCGAACGTGGTTGGGGCCATTACAGCCGGGCCACCTACGATGCGGCCCGCAGCCTGGAAGGTGCGCTGTACGTGGGCGACCCGGAAACTGTGGCCAATAAGATTATCTACTTGCGCAAAAATGTTGGTATCACCCGCTTCTTCCTGCATTGCCCGCTTGGCACCATGCCGCATGAAGATGTGATGCGGGCCATCGAGCTTCTTGGCACGGAGGTTGCGCCACGCGTCCGTGAGGAGGTTGCGCGCTGGGAGGCTGAGGGCGGGGATCTTCAGTGACATTGAAGCCCGCTTCTCTACAACTTCCTCCATGACTTCGGCCTCGGCGCTCCGCTGGCTGGGCAGGTCGTTCCGTTGCGGAGGTGTGAGGGGAGATTGATTAGGCATTCTGGGTAGCGTTGCAGGTTTTCTGCGGCTTGGTCGCTTAACCCGATGCCTAGGACAAGATGGTCCCCGAGTGCCCAAGAGGACGTGCCGGTACGGGGAGTACCGGCTTAGTTGTTCTAGCCTCACATAGGTGTCCGTTTATTTTAATTTGGGGCATCCGCCCAACTCGGTTCCATGCATAAAAAAGGGGCCGCCCAGCCGATTTCGGCCGGGACAACCCGTTTTCATTTAGATTTTGTCCTGCAAAAAAGCCTTAATCTTCGCCAGCGTCTCGGCGGGATCGAGGTTTTGCAGCAAATAGTCGGATTCCTTCTTGTAAATCACCTGCTCGGAGTAGTTCCGTAAATACTCCTCAACGACCTCGGCGGGCGCCCCTTCGCGTTCCTCACGCAGCCGGATGTCCTCCTTCGTCACGTAGAGGAAGATCCGAATCGCCTGCGGACCAAATCGTTTCCGCAGCGTCTGCATGCCTTCATGATTCACGACGACGACCGCTCCACCATACTGTTCCAGCGCTTCGTTCAGATCGCGCTCCGCAATGCCGTAGCTGCCTCGCTCCAGGCGGACGCTTTCGCTGAATTCCTGCCTACTCAGCATCGCCTGAAAGTCGGCCTCCGTAATAAAACGGTAGTGCTCGCCGTCCCGTTCTCCCGCACGTATAGCACGGGTTGTATAAGGCAGCACATAAGGAAGGCCCAGATCAGCGCTTAGCTGCTTGGCGATGCTCTTGCGGCCGGAGCCGCTGGTACCGGTAATGATGATGACCTTGGGTTGCGGGGGAAGATCATCCGTCAGGAGCGCATCCGCCTGGCTTGTCGCAGCGGTTTCACTGCGGGCAGGATCGGGAGTTGCTTTCAAGCCTTTGAGCCATTTCCACATTGCGTCCCATGCACTTTTTCCGGCTTTATCAATCCGTTTGAACGTCGCCGGCAAAACCGCACGGATTCACCTCCTTCGCCAACATCTATACTTATTATGTCGGCAAATTCAGAGGAAAACTGAATGTACTCGAATAGGAACTGGCAAGCGCCTAGAACAATCGCCGCGCGGTCACAAACCGCTTGGTCCATTGGCCGTTAAACGCCTCAATATGGACGCCCTTCTCTTTCGAGTAGGTGTGCAAAATTTGATTGTCCCCGATGTAGATGGCAACGTGGCCGATGTCCAGCCCGCGCGCGCTGAAGAACAGCAGATCCCCTTTACGGAGCTCGTCCAGACTGACTTCCGTGCCCTCCTTGGCTTGGTTGTAAGAAACCCGCGGCAGTTCGATTGAGAGAACATCCTCATACACCCTTTTCACAAAAGAAGAACAGTCAAACGTCTTCGTCTGGTCAGGGGACGCCCCAAACTCGTAGGGTGTGCCTTCAAACGTTTTGCCGTAGGCGATCAACTCGTCAGCCTGCTTGTCCGCCAAAGTATCGCTGCGATAATTGGTGTATTTCGGCTTGGCGGATACATAACCGGAGCGGCCATCGGGAGTGCGTACCTCCAGCCAGAGCGCTCTTGCCTCACGCACGACATGCAGCTTGCTGCCGGCAGGAAGCAGTTCCTCACTGACCGTCGCGCTGCTCACATCAGGTTCACTGCGCAGATTGACGCCCCAGGTGACGGTGGTTTCGTATGTAAATTTCGAAGTGATCCGCACCCTACGGCTCTCCCCGTCCCAAGCCACCTCGCTGCCGAGCGCTTCACTGACGAACCGCAGGGGGACCAATGCATAACCGTCTGTAATCTGCCCGGGGACCGGCAGTGTTAAGGTTTGGCCGTTCAGCTGTGCCGTAGGGTCGCCGATGCGATAAACCAAGGTCATCTGGTCTCGCGTGGCTGTGACGGTCTTGCTGCTGTTGTCCCAAGTCAGCTTGGCCCCCAGCGCTTCAAAAACGTCGCGAATCGGCAGCAGAACACTGCCATTCATCAGGACGGGCGCCGCTTCTGTCTGCAGCGGCCGCCCGTCGAGTTCAATGGTGATACCGCTGGCGGAGGCGGTTTGGCTTGCCGAGAGAGCAGTCCCTACGGTTACGGCGTCTGAAGCCGTGCTGCCCGCAGCCTCCGCGACCCCAGTTCCCGCTTGGGCGGTCAGCACGAGGGAGGCCGCCAGCAGCCAGCTGAGTTTGCGTGAACCTGTATTGAATGGTTTCGTCATCATAAATCACCTAGTTTCTGGATGGTTTATATAGTTGGACGAAACCCAAGCTAAATGGTTGTGTGGAAAATGTTACCTATTCCCGCAAGTCCAATGGGGTCAGGCGTTCGAGTCCGTTCATATATTTGCGCAGCGCCTGTGGAATCCGGATGCTGCCGTCTTCTTCCTGATGATTTTCCAGCAGAGGGATCAGGATTCGCGGCGAGGCTACCATGGTGTTATTCAACGTGTAGCAGTATTGCAGCTTACCATCTCGGTCCTTAAAGCGGATGTTCGAACGCCGGGCTTGAAAGTCCAACAGCTGCGACGACGAATGGGTCTCCCCGTAAGCGCTGCGGCTGGGCATCCACGTTTCGATGTCGTATTGCTTATACGTCTTTTGCGACATGTCGCCGGTACATACTGTCATCACCCGGTAAGGCAGCTCCAGCAGCTGAAGCAATTCCTCGGCGTTCTGGGTGATTTCCTGAAACAGCTGCTCCGACAGCTCCAGACTGTTCTCGCAGAGCACCACTTGCTCGACCTTCGAGAACTGATGCACGCGGTATAAGCCATGCACATCTCGCCCGGCCGAGCCGACTTCGCTGCGGAAGCATAACGAGGCCGCTGCCAGCTTGATCGGCTGGGTGAGGTCGACAATCTCGCGGTCGTAATACGCGACAAGTGGGACCTCGGCGGTGCCAACCAGCCAGCGATCGTCTTCGGCCATCCGGTACGTCTGATCCGCACCCAGCGGGAAGAATCCGGTATTCACGAGCGCTTCCGCGCGCACCATTAGCGGAACCTCCAGCAGGGTGAAGCCCTTCGCGGCGAGGAGATCCATCGCCAGCTGCTGTACCGCTCGGTGGAGCAAGACGCCCGTGCCGCTCAGATAGTAATTGCGCGTGCCTGCCGTTTTGACTCCGCGCGGGATGTCAATCATCCGGTGGAGCTCGCCTAAAGCGACGTGATCCCGCGGTGTAAATTCAAATGTTGGAGGTTCGCCGACCCGCTTCACTTCCACATTATCGAGATCCGACCGACCTTTTGGCGTGTCGGGCGAGACGGGGTTGGGGACGAGCAACATCAAGCGTCGATACTCTTGTTCGGCTTCATCCCGCTCTTTCTCCAACCCATTCAGCCGCCGATTCAACTGCTTGACCTCGTTTTTCAACGCGTCAGCCGCCTCCGGCCCTTGCTCCCGAATCAGTGCCTCAATCTGCGGTGTCAGTCGGTTGCGCTCCTGGCGTAACCGTTCCGTCTCCTGCAGCAACGCCCGGCGTTGGTCATCCCAGCGCAAAAGCTCGGGAACCGACAACGCGATGCCCTTTTCCTCCGCCACGGTTTGAACTTGTTCTTGATGCTCCCGAATCCATTTGATGTCTAACATGGGTGATCCGCTCCTTTTTCGATAGAAATACAAAAAGCGCCCTTCGTCCATTGGGACGAGGAGCGCTTATCGACTCGCGGTGCCACCCAAATTGATCAAACCGGCAGGTCCGGTTCAATCCCCTTTCGTCCGCGATAACGGGCGGACCCGGTTAGCTTAGGGGGAAAGGTGTATGCATTTAATACGATGTTCCCCTTGACGAAAACGCCTCCGAGTTGGATGCTCTTCATAGGCATGATTCCGAGATTTGATTTGATTAGCAGTATAACGTAAGCGACCAACAGTTATCAAGAGGGAGGGGATGATCCCATGAAAAAATTATTGCTTACCGGCTTTGAACCCTTTGGCGGGGAACCGATCAATCCGGCGGTTGAAGCGATGCGCCGGCTGCAGGGCCGGGTGATCGGCTCCTTTGAGATTGTCGGGTTGGAGCTGCCGACGGTGTTCGGACAATCCACCGAGCGCCTGCTCGCCGCCGTCCAGCAACACGAACCCGCGGTGGTGATCGCGTTGGGACAAGCCGGCGGCCGCGAAGGAATCTCGTTCGAGCGGATCGCCGTCAACTTAAACGATGCCAATATCGCCGATAATGCCGGCAACCAGCCGGTAGACGAGCCGGTCGTGCCGGAAGGCCCGGCGGCTTATTGGACCACGCTGCCGGTCAAACGCATGGTCGACCGCCTGCGGAATGAAGGCATTCCCGCGTCGATATCGCTTTCCGCCGGGACCTTTGTGTGCAACCACCTTTTTTACGGGTTGATGCACCACCTAGCCGTTACTGGCAAGCCGATTCGCGGCGGGTTCATCCATGTGCCTTATCTGCCGGAACAGGCAGATCGACACTCCGGCGCCCCCAGCATGACGCTGGACCAGTTGGTCACCGGTTTGGAGCGAGCGATCGAGGTCCTGGGAGAATAACGTTTAGATCAGCGTCTGCGCTTATGACTGTGTTTCTTATAGCGACGGCGGCCGTACTTGTTCGCAGCGACGCTGCCGCTGCCGCCGCCAACGGCGTGCTGCTGACGTGTCCCGGGGCTGCTGATGGCAGAGTTGGTGCCCCCCGTGCTATATCGTCCGCCGCCGCTGGCTACTTGCGTGGCGCCAGCAGTTTGCTGGCCCCGGGGCAGCTTCACCACCTGGTCGTTCACTACGATCACGACCTCCTTGCCGCGTTGGAGCAAGCCGCGCGTATCGCGGTGATTTCTGCTGCTCCACCGCCCCCCCATTAGACCGCCCTTGCCGTCCTTATTAAACGCTTTGCCGCCTGCGCCAACGCTCTGTTGCTGCCGCACATACGGTGAACGGATGGCCGCGTTGCTGCCAGCGGCGCTGCTATGACCTGCGCCGCTGGCGATCTGCGTCGTGCTCGGCGCGTTGGTGTACTGGCGGTTCACGACGACGATCACCCGACTCACCCCTGGAAGGGGCGTTTTGGCAATCAAACGTTGCTTGCCTTTTTTCAGGATGACCATTAATTGGTCCTTGCGAGATGACATGGAACCCTCTCCTTTTAAACTACCTTATGCCAAGTTCGGAGATCGGCAAGGGCGAAGCCACGGGGAGGCGTAAATCAGGCTGATTCATTAGCCTCGTTAATGTGTTGATGAAAGCCCGCGTTATAGGGGTTACGACAAGGCGGTGTTGCCGAAAATCAGGCCTAGATTTCTCGGGGAACACTTCCATTTGTAGGCGCGGAAAATTTGTTATATGATATCATGGTAAATTGGGTGAATCGCGCTAGAATTTTGGGGAATCCGCAAGCATAACGCTTGTAACAGCGCTTAAGTCGGCTCCAATCGCCGAGATTGCATGTTAACGCGGCTCAGCGTGCTTAATTTGGATTTTTCGAGCCGAAATCAAGCAGTTTGATGCAAATCGCGATCCACAGCATCGTTAGAAATTGAACATGGCGAAAAAACGTCCAATAGCGTTTCTCCTCTGCGTTAGAGCATGAGAAGAAGCATCCATGAGGACTTGTGGAGAAGCCGCGATAAGGATGGCCCCGGATCTAGCTTGAAACGATAAATTCTTTGGTAGTGGAGGAAACGATGTATCCAAAAGATTTGAACTATAGAATGCCGGCCGAATGGGCGCCGCATGAACGTACTTTCATCTCCTGGCCGGTGCAGGCATCGATGGTTTATCCGGACCGGTATGCCGAGGTATGCGACGGATATGCCGAATTTATTACAGCGATCGCCGAGTTCGAACCAATTACCGTGGTGGTGAATTCGGACGATCTGTCTAAGGTGCAAGTCCGCTTTGGGCAGGATCCGAACATAGAGCGTATCGCTTTTCTGCCGATCGAGCATAACGATGCCTGGCTGCGCGACAACGGCCCGACGTTTCTGGTGAATCCGGAAGGTGAACTGGCCGGGGTCAACTGGCGTTTTAACGCATGGGGCGGCAAATATTCGCCGTGGGTTCTGGACGATGCGGTGGCACCGCAAATTTTGGAAGCTCTGAACGTCAAGCGGTTTGACGCCCCGTTGGTGCTGGAGGGCGGCTCCATCCATACGGACGGGGAAGGTACATTGCTGACGACCGAGGAGTGCTTGCTCAACGAGAACCGGAATCCGCAGCTTAGCCGGGAAGAAATCGAGGCAGCTGTGAAAAACTACGTCAATGCTGACCAAATTATCTGGCTGAAACGCGGCCTGTACGGGGACGAAACGGACGGTCATATCGATAACGTGGCTTGCTTTGCCGCACCGGGGAAGGTGATTTTGCAGGTCTGCGACGATCCAAGCGATGAGAACTATGCCATCACCCAGGAAAATATCGCGATTCTCAGCGCCGCAACGGACGCCCAAGGTCGCCAGCTGGAGATCATCCCGATCCCGCAGCCGCCGAAGGCCTTTTATGAGGATAGCCGCTTGACGCTGAGCTATTTGAATTTCTATTTCGTCAATGGCGGCATCATCTTGCCGATCTTTGGCGGCGCCGCGGAGGAAACCGACCGCAAAGCCATTCAAGTGCTGAGCGAGACCTTCCCGGATCGCAAGATCCGCACCGTTGACGGGATGGCGATCATCCGCGAAGGCGGCAACGTCCACTGCACCACCCAGCAAATGCCGGCAAGACGCGCATAAATGAGAATGAAGGAGGTACGACCAACAACATGAGAATGGTAAAAGTCGCAGCGACACAAATGAGCTGTTCATCCAATAAAGAAGAAAATATTGCCAAGGCGGATCGACTGGTTCGGGAAGCGGCTCGGCAAGGAGCACAAATTATTTTGTTGCAGGAGCTGTTTGAAACGCCTTATTTTTGCCAAAAGGAAAAGTCCGACTACTACGTCTATGCTACCGAGCTGGAGCAGAATGCTGCGATTCAGCATTTTCGCAAGGTCGCGAAGGAGCTGGAAGTGGTGCTGCCGATCAGCTTCTATGAGAAAAAAAATAACGCCCGCTACAACTCGCTGGCGGTGATTGACGCAGATGGTGAAGTGCTGGGTCTATATCGCAAAAGTCATATCCCGGATGGTCCGGGGTATGAGGAGAAGTTTTATTTTAATCCGGGGGACACCGGGTTTAAAGTGTGGAAGACGCGTTATGCCAAAATCGGCGTGGGCGTCTGCTGGGATCAGTGGTATCCGGAAGCGGCCCGCTGCATGGCGCTGATGGGCGCCGAGCTGCTGTTCTATCCAACGGCGATCGGTTCGGAGCCGCAAGACAGTTCGATCGACTCCAAAGATCATTGGCAGATGTGCATGCTTGGACATGCAGCTTCCAATCTGGTGCCGGTGATCGCCTCGAACCGCGTTGGCTTGGAATCCGACGAAGATTCGAGCATTACGTTCTACGGCTCGTCCTTCATCGCCGGGCCGCAGGGCAATAAAATTGCCGAAGCCAACCGGACGGAGGAAACGGTGCTGGTAGCGGAATTCGACCTCGATCAGCTGGAAATCCAGCGTATTGAGTGGGGGATCTTCCGTGACCGCCGGCCGGACCTCTACAAAATTATCACCTCTTATGACGGTGAGCTTCGCATCGACTAAAACTGCATAAGCAACACTAGATGAAATAGCCCCCAATTGCACAGCCCTTTGTGATTGGGGGCTTTGTGCGGATGTGGAAGGTTCGGCATGCTAGAGATAAGCCGAGCCGGGCTGGATATCGGGGTTGGCTTCCACGATGGAACGGGCAACGGTCATGAGGCGGGGCAAATAGCGCAGCACGTTGTCCGCTATAGACTTCGCGATGCCCATATGCCTCAAGCACCTCGCGGGCCCTCAGATAACGAAGCCGTATGGTTGGATTGCGCAGGGCCGCGGTCAGCAGAACATGGGTGGTCACCCCGGTTGGGAACAACCAACCCAACACCTGATTCTGCAACAGCTTTTTCGGCATACTTCGATGAACATCGAGGCATCGCCGTGATACAATCAGGATCATGATAAATCAGGTTTCAGAGATCCGGGTTACGTTATTAGATATGCCCAAGTGACCCGAGAAAGAAGGGATAAGAGTGGGACGTACGCTGTATTTTGCATTAATCTTGCTTAGTTTGATTTGGGGCGGTTCGTTTTTCTTCATCAAAATCCTGCTGCCTGACTTCGGCCCCTGGACCGTAGCGTTCCTGCGTTCCGCCTTCGGGCTGGCGACGATTACCGGAGTGATGCTCATCTTGCGCAAGCCGTTTGGGTTCCGCTCGATACCTTGGCTGGCGATGATCATCATGGCGCTGATCAACACGGCGATTCCGTGGGCGTTGATCGGCTTCAGCGAGACGCGGCTGACGAGCAGCCTGGCGTCGGTGCTTAACGCCACGACTCCGCTTTGGACGCTGGTGGTGGGCGTCCTGTTCTTCCGCGTTGCCACGAATCGCATGCAATGGGCGGGGATGGGGATCGCCTTCCTCGGCTTGCTCGTGCTGGTAGGTGTCAGCCCAACCTCGCTTGCTTCGGTGGACCTGCTTGGGTTCGCCTGCATGCTAGGGGCCACGTTGAGTTATGCCGTCGGCTCACACCTGTCGAAGCGGCTGTCCGGCGGGCTGTCGATGTATCAGGTGACCTTCGGCACCTTGATCAGCGCGATGGTCGGCAGCGGCCTGATGGCATTGATCGCCGAGCGGGATTCGCTGGCTCCGTTGGCGAAGCTCCCTACGCTTGGCGCAGTCGTTGGACTGGGCGTGTTTGGCTCGGGGGTGGCGTATATTTTGTTCTATTTTATGATCCAAAAGGGTTCCCCGCAATTCGCCACCACCGTCACTTATCTCGTTCCGGCCAGCGCGATTATTTGGGGATTCACGCTGCTGAATGAGCCGGTGAGCTGGCGTCTCCTGGCTGGACTGGTGTTCATCCTCGGCGGGGTATACTTGGCGAACCGAAGCGGCTCGGGCAGTGCGGGGCGGGTGGACAAACGCCAGGAGCTGCCAGTGGTCTCCGACTCGGATGCAGCGGCCGCCTCGGCCAATCGGCCTTGATTTAAGGGGCGCCCTTAGGGTACCCTTTCTTTATGATTTAGGCACGTCCTTCTGCAACATCACAGGAGGGATGCCGTCTTATATTTTTGGGGTGATACGAATTGAGGAAATACGCGCTAGGTCTGACCGTGATGCTGCTCGCGCTTCTGCTTGCCGGATGCGGCACCTTCGATCCGGTTGACAAAGCGATCACTAAGCTGAGACCAACTGCACCCGAAGATTCAGCGCAGGATACGGAAGGTCCTTTTACTGTAGAGTTGTCCGTACCGAAGCGTGCCGGAATCGATGAGAAATTTACGCTGATTGCCAGCTTGCATAATTTGTCCAAGACCCGATATGAACTGATGAGTCGCCCGCAGGTGTTCCATTACCTGATCGTGGACAGCTTGGGCAACCGGGTGAACACGATCACCCAGGTCGATAGTGCGGTGGTTCGCAGTATGGGGGGAGAAACGGATATTAACGAGTTTTTCGAGACTCGGATTGATCGAATCGGAACCTATGAAATTTATGCGGTAGCGGAATTTTCGATTAAGGAGGATGGGAAGTACAAGGACCTCACCTATGAGACCGAGCATCATTTCATCGAAATCGGTCCCAACAGCTAATAAAGAGCAGAACCGAAGGATCCAGCGGATCCACGGTATCTGCTCTTTTTTGGTAGGCTTAGAAATCAAAATTGTCAGGGTCCGGACCCACGCGAAGGTTCTCGTTAAGCGTGCTGATCCGTGCCATATCCTCATCCGTCAACGTGAAATTAAATACGTCGGCGTTCTCGGTAATCCGATGCGGCTTGGTTGATTTCGGAATCGTCACTACGCCGTTCTGCAAATCCCAGCGCAGGATGATTTGGGCAACCGATTTTCCATATTTGCGAGCAAGCTCTTGTAACACTGGATGATCCAGCAGCTGCCCTTGCATGAGCGGGGACCATGCCTCCATTTGGATGTTGTGCTCGCGGCAGAAGGCTTGAACTTCCTGTTGTGTCAGGCGGGGATGGTATTCAACCTGGTTGACCATCGGTACAATTTCGGCATCTTCCATCAAGTCCTGCAGATGGTGAACTTGGAAGTTGCTGACGCCAATCGCTTTAACCTTTCCAGCTTTATAGAGCGTCTCCAGCGCTCGCCAAGCTTCTTTATATTTGCCGGCAACAGGCCAGTGGATCAGATACAGATCCAAATAGTCGAGTCCCAGCTTCTGCAGACTGGTTTCATAAGCAGCGAGCGTCTCTTCATAGCCGAGGTCAGCGTTCCACACCTTGGAAGTGACAAACAGGGCTTCACGCGGGATGCCGGCTTCATGCAAGCCTTCACGGATACCTTGTCCAACGCCCGTTTCATTCGCGTAGATTGCTGCGGTATCGATGCTGCGGTAGCCATGGTTAATGGCGAACTTGACTGCGTCTACCAGTTCCTGTCCTTCCTCAACATTAAATACGCCCAGACCCAACCAAGGCATCTTCACTCCGTTGTACAGAGTAGTGGTATCTTGCAAATTGGTGATCATATCAAAATAGCCTCCTATTTATTTCTGAAGTTCAATTTGGTGATGAAAAAAGATCATTAGTTATGCTGAAACGATGGTTGTGAAATGACCGTATTTTGCCGGTCTTTTCTTTCTAAAGCGCGGCTCCAGCCGGTAAGAAGTACAGCAGCTGCGACCATCAGAGCGCCGATCCACGAAGTATGGATCAGACCCAAAGAGTCGGTGACAACCCCGCCTAGGTACGAGCCCAAGGCAATCCCGGCGTTAAAGGCTGCGATGTTGATTGCAGAGGCCACGTCGACGGCGGACGGAACAAACCGCTCCGCCAGCATCACGACATAGACTTGGAGCCCCGGCACGTTCATGAAGGCCAGCAGGCCCATGAGGAAGATGGTCACCAAGCCGGCGATTTTAAACGGAGCTGTGAACAGCAGGGCCAGCAGGATCAGCGCCTGTACGATAAACATATAGAACAAGGCGCGAACCGGCTGACGATTGGACAGCTTGCCGCCCACCATGTTGCCGATAGCAATCGCGATACCGTAGATCAGCAAAATTACGGCAACCGCACTTTCCTTAAAGCCTGTAATTTCAAGAAGGATCGGTGATAAGTAGGTATACACGACAAAGGTGCCGCCATACCCAAGGGCCGTGATCAGGAACAACAGCAACAACCGTCCGTTCGTCACCAATTTCACCTGGTCGCGGAACGCCGTTCGCACTCCTTTCCGCAGGTCTGCTGGCACCAGCAGGCTGTTGGAGATAAAGCCAATGAGCCCCACGATGACGATCAGGATAAAAGCGGCGCGCCAGCCGAGCTGCTGACCAATGAAGGTGCCAAGCGGCACGCCGGTGACCGTCGCCACAGTCAAGCCGGTGAACATGATGGAAATCGCGCTGGCCCGCCGGTGTTCCGGCACTAAGTCAGCGGCGATCGTTGAACCGATCGACATAAACACGCCGTGGGAAAAAGCCGAGATCACCCTTGCCACGAGCAGTATGGCGATACTGGTTGCAGCCGCAGCCAAGGCATTGCCAAGCATGAACACGACCATGATCCATAGCAGCAGCGTTTTACGTGACATTCTTGCAGTTAGCGACGTGAGTACCGGCGCTCCAAAAGTGACGCCTAACGCATATAAGGAAACCGTCAGTCCTGCAGTCGTCGTGGAAATATGCAGGTCTTCGGCGATCAAAGGCAGCAGACCGACGCTGATAAATTCGGTAGTCCCGATAGCGAAGGCACTAATGGCCAAGGCGAGCAGCGCCAAGGTGCTTCTTTGATGATTCATGAGCCAATCTACCTCCCAAAAGATGATGGTTTGAAGGTCGCCGCTGATCTGCCGGGGAATGATGCAGAATCGAGCGACAAATGCTATTATGGGAGATAGGGTAGTTTTTGAGAAGTACGCACTTTGAAGTGATATAGGAACCGAAAAGTAATGTAGGTACTTTTCAGTGCCTATGAAAAGAGGGAGCCATCTTAATGAAAGAGAAAAAATACAATATTTCGGTAGAAGCGACGCTGGAGGTGATCGGCGGGAAGTGGAAATGCGTGATCCTGTGCCACTTAACGCACGGCCGGAAACGGACCAGTGAATTAAAACGTCTGATGCCCGACATCACCCAGAAAATGTTGACCCAACAGCTGCGCGAGCTGGAGGCCGACGGCGTCATTCGCCGGATCGTTTACCAGGAGGTCCCGCCTCGGGTCGAATATGAGTTAAGTGAATACGGGGAGAGCTTGCGAGGAATCTTGGATGCGCTGTGCTCCTGGGGAGAGCAGCATATCCGCAAGGTGTATGGCAGCTATGATGTTCTGGAAGAGAACGTGCTGAATGAACATTTGAAATCGTAAGGTCTCTTCGGTTATGCTGTGCATGAAAAGGAGCGATGATCGATGAAACCTATCACGGTATTGATTGCGGACGATGAGCCGGAAATCGCCGACTTGATCGAGCTGCATCTGGCCCGGGAAGGATACCGCTGCATCAAAGCTTCCAACGGGCAGGAGGCGCTGGATGTGATTCAGACGCAATCCGTGGATCTTGCAATCTTGGATATAATGATGCCGAAGATTGATGGCTATGAGGTGACTCGGCAAATTCGGGAGAAGCACCATTTGCCGATCATTTTTTTAAGTGCGAAGGCAACCGATTTGGATAAAATCACCGGCCTGGTACGTGGGGCGGACGATTATATGACCAAGCCGTTTAACCCGATGGAGCTGGTGGCCCGGGTGAACGCCCAACTGCGCCGCTTTATCCACCTGAACCCGTCGGTAGCTGCGCCTCCGAATGAGACCGTGTTGGAGGCCGGAGGGCTTGTGATTCACCCCGAGCACCGGACCGTGTTCCTCTACGGCGAGCCGGTGGAGCTGACGCCCAAAGAGTTTGATATCTTAGTCCTGCTGGCCAGCCATCCGAAGAAGGTGTTCAGCTCAGAGCATATTTTCGAGAAGGTCTGGGGGGAGGCTTATTATGAAGGCGGAAATACGGTTATGGTGCATATCCGAAGCTTGCGTAAGAAGCTGGGGGAAGACCGGCACAAGAACAAGCTGATCAAAACCGTCTGGGGAGTAGGGTATACATTCAATGGATAACCATACGGATAAACCGAAATTTCGCAGTTTTCGCTTCCAAATGATCCGATTATTTGGACTGAGCATGATATTGTCCGCAGGGACAACCTTTCTCATTTATTTAGCGCTGCGCGAGTATTATCATACCCTGCTGCGTGAAGACCCATTGTATAACGTGCGGCTAATGATGCGCCAGATCGGTGACATCAACGTGTTTTTGCTGATTTTTATCCCGCTCTCGTTCTTATACTTCTACTTGTTAACTCGACGTTATGTCGCGTATTTCCGGGAGATTTCCCGGGGAATCAATCAGCTGGCGGGAGGAGACTTCACCCATCGGGTTCATATTCCTTCCGGGGATGAGTTCGGAGAGATTGCGCGGGACATCAATTTGGCCAGCGAGAAGCTGCAGCAGGCGGTGGAACGGGGCGATTTTGCCGAGAACAGCAAGGAGCAGCTTGTGCTGAACCTGGCCCATGATCTCCGAACCCCGCTCACCTCAGTCATCGGCTATCTCGATTTCATCCTGCAGGGGAAAGACCTCACTGCCGATCAGATGAAGCATTACACCACCATCGCCTACACCAAATCACAGCGTCTGGAGAAGCTGATCGATGAGTTATTTGAAGTGACGCGAATGAATTATGGCAAGCTGAACATCCACCGCCGGCCGTTGGATTTGAGCGAGTTGCTGAGTCAATTAACCGAAGAGATGTACCCTGTATTTGAAAAAAATGAGCTGACCGTTCGTCTCAACACCGAACCGCAGCTAATGATTTCCGGCGACGGCGATCTGCTGGCCCGCGTCTTTGAGAATTTATTGTCCAATGCCGTTCGTTACGGCAAAGACGGGGAATACGTCGACGTTCATGGAAAGCTAGACGGGGATGAGGCAGTCGTGCGGGTGACCAACTATGGCGATTCCATCCCGCCGGACGAGCTGCCCCATTTGTTTGATATGTTCTTCACCGGTGATCGAGCGCGTACGCATCAGGAAGGCAGCACCGGACTCGGCCTGTTTATCGCCAAAAATATCGTAGAGCAACACGAAGGCACCATCTCGGTGCAAAGCGATCTGATTCGCACGGAGTTTGAGGTGCGGTTACCGAAGCTTAGATAAGTGAATCGAACAAAACTTAAGGAAAATTTTAGTTTTACCCCACTTTTGATTTTATCAATCCGCCTTAAGCTGAAAGAGCAAGAACGGCAGGAGGATTGGGAAATGAGAAAGTGGGGTTTTTGGCGTGCGCCCATAAGCCAAGCTCTATCGGGATTCGCTAGGTGGGGGCGCAGCGATGCAGCAACGGCGGGGTTGTTTCTGGCACCAAGTGTAGCAGGGTTCGCGCTCTTTTATTTGATTCCGTTTGGCATGAGTTTATTTTACTCCTTTCAGAGCGGCACCTCTGGCGGAAGCTTTGTAGGCTTGGCGAATTACCGCGACCTGCTGGACAGCGCTTCGTTTCGCAAGGCCGCAGTCAACACGCTGTATTTCAGTGCGTTGGGTGTCCCGCTGCTGTTGGGATTATCGCTGGGGGTGGCCCTGCTCCTGAACCGGCATGTTTACCTGCGGAAGTGGCTGCGCACCGCTTATGTGCTTCCTCTGGTTGTGCCGGTGGCGTCGGTAATTCTCATTTGGCAGATGGTGTTTGATTGGAACGGAGCATTAAACTACCTGCTTGGCCATTTCGGCATCCAGCGCGTGGATTGGATGAAGACCGATGCCGCCCGCTACGTTGTCCTCATGGTGTATTTGTGGAAGAACCTCGGCTACAACGTCATTTTGTTCTTGGCGGGTTTGCAGCAAATTCCTCGGGACTACTACGAGACGGCACAGGTTGAAGGGGCTGGACCGGTTCGTCAGTTTTTTGGAATCACGCTCGTCTACTTAACGACGACCACGTTCTTCGTAGTGATCATGTCGATTATCAATTCATTTAAGGTTTTCCGGGAGACGTATTTGCTGGCGGGTGATTATCCGCATGACAGCATTTATATGCTTCAGCATTACATGAACAACATGTTTGCAACGATGGATATCCAGAAGCTGACGGCTGCTGCAGTACTGATGGTCTGCGCGATCCTTGCGATTGTTCTCGGATTGTTTGGGTTGGAACGCCGATACCGGCAATTCATGGAATAGTAAGACAGGTATAGCTCATAGAGAGGAGAGGCCGGGCGTGCAGGCAATTCAATGGATACAAAAAGCTGTGCTGACGGGAATGTTAGGCTTATTCGCCGTGCTGCTCCTCTTTCCCGTCATCATTACATTCACGAACTCGCTGATGAGCGAGCAGGAGCTTGAAATCAATTATGGTCCAATGGGGGAGCTGACGGAGGCGGCTTTGACCGAAGCTGATACCTTCATCAATCTCAAATGGGTACCGGATCAGGTGACCTTGGCGCAATACGGCAGGCTGTTGGTATATACCCCTAATTATTTGCTGATGTTTTGGCGTTCCGTGGAGCTGGTCTTACCGATTATCGTTGGACAAACCGCGGTCGCTGCGATGGCGGCCTATGCGCTGTCCAAACTGCGGTTTCGGGGTCGAGATGCGATTTTTCTGATCTTCTTGCTGTCGATGCTGATGCCCTTTCAGGTGACGCTGGTCCCGAATTATCTCATGGCCGATTGGCTGGGGTTAATCCACCGTCCGACGGCGGTGATTCTGCCGGGTATTTTTGCTGCGTTTGGGGTCTTCATGCTGCGTCAATTTATGCTGCATATCCCGTACGCCTACATCGAGGCGGCCAAGATCGACGGTGCCGGTCATCTGAGGATATTCCTGACAATCATTCTCCCGATGGTTAAGCCGGGACTTGCTGCGCTGGTGGTGCTCCTGTTCGTCGATTACTGGAATATGGTCGAGCAGCCGCTGATCTTCTTGGATCCGCTTCGGCAGCCGTTATCGGTCTTCTTATCGAGATTAAGCGGCGAGTGGGGAACTGTGTTCGCGGCTTCGATGTTGTATATGTCGCCGATGGTGCTGCTGTTCCTTTATGCCGAGGCCTATTTCATCGAAGGCGTGCAGCTTTCTGGCATCAAGGGGTAAGGAGGATAAAGTCGCGTCATGGAACTTGGGAAAGATCAAACGGATCGTAAACGCAAAAAAATAATCATTACCACCTTTATGGCTTTGATGGGAGGTTTGTTGTTTTTCACTTTTTTCAGTAATACGTTGCAATCGATGACCTTGCCAAAGGTCCGAACGTCCCCAGCAGCAGCCGGCGGAATAACTTATCGGTTAACGGGAACCGGGATATTGCAGCCGAAGAAGCAGGCAGAGCTGATCAACCCGGCCGGTTGGAAGGTTAAGAAGGTACTGGTGAAGGAAGGTGCTGATGTTCAAGCGGGGCAGAAGCTTGTACTATACGATCGTGCTGATGCCGAGCGGGAGTTGGAAGATGAGATGGCGCTATTGAAAAAGCAGCGAATCGCGCTCGAAACGATTCAGGATCAGTT
Organism: Paenibacillus sp. 3LSP; assembly: GCF_032465655.1. NCBI lineage: Bacteria > Bacillati > Bacillota > Bacilli > Caryophanales > Paenibacillaceae > Paenibacillus > Paenibacillus sp. 3LSP. Next base: position 47,374 of record NZ_JAWDJI010000144.1, read on the forward strand.
CATCGAGGCCACGGTGAGCGGGGATGAAACCGGCTTGAGAGAAGCCAAACGGGAGATCGAAACTCGCAAGCTTGACCTCCAGGTACAGGAGCGGAAGATCGAGAGACTGCGTGAGCAGATCAGAAGCCGCAGCGAGCTCGTCGCCCCGTTTGACGGGGTGGTTACGGAGGTCAACGCGGTGGTTGGGGTGGCTTCCACCTCCCTCCCGGACGTGGTGGTGTCAAGTACAAGTGCAGGCTACCGTGTGGATATCATCGGGGATGCCGAGGTGATCGACCGTCTTCGGATCGCAACCGGCGAAGCGGTGAAGGTTGAGGTGGCCGCTGCCAGTGAACAACCGCCGCGTCAACTGGAGGGCGTGGTCGAAGACATCACTAACGCAGGTTCTCGAATCACAGGTTCACCGGAGGAAGGTGACGGAACATCGGCGACGCTGCCGCAAAGGCGGCTGCGTATCCGAGTAGCTGATCCTGCCCTGAAAGGAGGGGAGCAAGTTACGGTTCGGCTGGAACAGACGTCCTCCGAGCAGGGCTGGGTTGTTCCAAATGAAGCGATTCATCGCGAAGGCGATTCGCGCTTTCTTTTTAAGGTGGAGGAGCAGCGCGGGGCGTTGGGCAATGTGTTTGTCGCCCGAAAGGTGACGATTAAGCAAAGTGAAGCGAATGAAGCGGAAACGATGATCCCGGCAGATCTTCTGTTTGAAGGAGAGCGGATCATTCTGGAGAGCAGTGAACCTTTACAGGATGGCAATCGGGTTCGTTTGCAATAGAAAATCAGCGATCGAAATGAAGCAGAGGAGGAAGAGAATAAACCATGAAAAAACGGATGGGGAAGACAATTATTGCGGCATTGGTTATATCGATTGCTTTGGCTGCGTGCAGCAGAGCGACGGATACTGTAGGGAAGAACCCGGCTGGAGAAGAGGGCAAAACCGTGCTTACCTTATCGGTTCAGGAGGCAAGCCCGTTTTATACTGCGCTGGAGCGGAAGTTTGAGGCCAAATTCCCTGACATCGACCTGATTATTCAGGCTTATAAACAAGCCGGAGAGGAATGGAAGGCGGGTGAAATTGAGGAGTATCGCAAATCGGTCAACACCGCACTGCTCTCAGGACAAGGACCGGACGTCATTGAAATGAAGAGCCTGCCAATAAGCGAATATATAGCCAAAGGTTTGTTGCTGAATATGGATTCGTCACTTAGCGGGGATGGATCCATCAAGAAGGAGGATCTCCAGCAAAATATTTTGGATGCTGCGAGGGAGAACGGAGGTTTATATGCGATCCCAGGAGGTTTTTCCCTGAGGGCGTTCATCGGCGATGGCGATGCTTTGAAAGAGGCCGACATTCAGGAGAAAACCTGGACTTGGCAGGACTTTGCAGAAATAGCGAAAAAATTAACGCAGGGGAATGAGAAGGTCTTTGCGATGACGGAATATCCGCCGGATATGCTCATGCAGGAAATGACAGTGGATAACTATGAAGCCTATGTCGATACGAGCGACAAACAAGCCAAGTTCGATTCCCCGGAATTTATCGCGCTGCTGCATCAAGTGAAGCAGATGTATGATGATGGCGTGATGACCGAAGAGTCGGCGGGTTCGGGAAAGCAACTGTTTTATTCTGCGGTATTACGTGATCCGAAGGATGTTATTGACGTGCCTCATCAGTATTTTGAACACCCGATCCTCATGCAGAAACCGCATAACCCCGCTCAATCCGGTACGATGCGAATCATTCCGACGAGTTTGTTTGGGATCCGGGCGAAATCCCAGGTTCCGGAAGAGGCCTGGAAGCTGATCCGCTTTCTCCTGTCGGAGGAAGCGCAGAAGTTACCGGAGCGCGAGGGGTTCTCGCTGCTCTCTTCGATCAATTCGCAGCAGCTGGATGACATAAAGCAGCAAATTGCGGACGGCAGCTACAAACTGCCGGATGGAGCTGCTGTTAAGGCCGCGGACGAGGAATTTGATCGCTTTCGTCAAATGCTGGATGCGGTGGACCAATATTCGCCGCTTGAAGCCAAGGTGATCTCCATCGTCGGGGAAGAATCGCTTGCCTTCTTCAGCGGACAGAAATCTGCGGAGGAAGCCGCGAAGTTAATGCAAAACCGGGTAACTACGTTTTTGAACGAATAAAGTAAAGGATCCTGCCTCATTGAGAGGCGGGATTTTTTTGTCGCTTACGCGCCGTTCGTTAGGTACCTCTGCCAGCTTCTTTTGATGATTATCCCGTTGCATCAGGGAGTGCGTATCTCATGACCATTCACAGGATCGATGACGTGATTAGAGATCAGGTGCTGGCTCAGGCTCAGGCCAACCTCACCTCACCATACCTCACCTCCCTCATGCCCTTGATCTCACCTTCTTTTTGTCACTGAACGAAAGGGATAATTATGTAAAGAGGCTCGCAAAAGGACCGCTTGACGGCAATATGATCAGGAAATATTAGTTATCGCCTATTGCTTGGTGATAACTAATAGTGTATGATACATAGTATAAGATATATTGTATGACGCACAGTATGCGAAAAACAGTATAAGATTGCAGTAAATAAAAAACAGGATGAGACAACGAGGTGGAAGGATGAACGCCCTATTAAATTCCTTGATCACGGAGCTCCGTCGCGGAACGTTAACCTTGGCGGTGTTAAGCCAGTTGCGGACGCCGCAGTATGGGTATTCACTCGTTCAAAGGCTGGAGCAGTCCGGGATCGCCATTGATCAGAGCACGCTATATCCGCTGTTACGGCGGCTGGAGAAGCAGGAACTTGTGACAAGCAGCTGGGATACAACGGAGAGCCGACCGCGCCGTTACTACGTGCTGAGCGAGTTTGGTTTGGAGATTTTCAAGCAGCTGAAAGCGGAATGGGAGAAGACCTCCCAGGAGTTGTACACGTTGTTGAAGGGAGAGAACGATGATGAACGCGTCGGATCTGATTGAGGTTTACGTTTATGAAGTAACTCGTCGCCTGCCGGATAAGACCCGAGAGGACATCGCGCTGGAACTCCGCTCCACAATTGAGGATATGCTGCCGGAGGAACCCAGCGAGGCGGAAGTGAAGGAGGCGCTGACGCAATTGGGGGATCCGGCCGTATTGGCCGCGCAGTATCGCGATCAACCCGCATTTTTGATCGGGCCGCGCTTCTATGAGACTTATGTTCAGGTCTTGAAAATGATTGTCCCCATTGTGGTTGTAATTACTCTCTTGTCGCTGATTGCCAATCAAATCATTACGTATTCCGGTGATGTGGTTCCCGCTGAGGCTGCGGCTGTCCTGCTCAGCAAAGCGATAGGGACAGTGTTCAGCGCAGGGGTGCAGACCGTATTTTGGATTACCTTGGCGTTTGTCATTCTGGAGCGCACGGGAACTGGCAACGAACTGCCGCTGAACAGCAAGTTCAAGGCCTGGACGCCGGATGATTTGAAGGACACCCGGTATATCCCAGTGCAGAAAGTGATTAAGAAAAGTGAGGTTTTTGCCAGCCTCATGTGGACGGCGATTTGGGGGAGCGTGTATTTCAATGCAGATCGGTTAATTGGTGTATATGAGAAAGGTCGAAACGGCATAGAAATGACAACACCAATTTTTAATCAAGACGTGTTGCTGTCGTATTGGCCGTTTATCGCAGTAATTCTTGCGCTGGATGTGGCTCTGGCGATCTACAAATGGATCGTGGCCCAATGGAATGTGAAGATCGCGTTCCTGAACGCGGCCAACCACGTCCTTTCGTTGGTGGTATTCGGCACGGTCATCAGCAAGGGGGAGCTGTTGTCCCCCGGGTTTATCGCGAAGCTGGAGGATATTTTCGGATCGAGCGTATCCGGTTTTAACTCTGGCTGGATTATGGGGCTGCTGTTGTTCATCTACATGTTGTTCGCAGCTCTGGACAGTTATCTAGGGTTCCGCAAAGCGAACCTTCCCCATACGGCAAAATAAACACCATCCGAAAAAGCCCCGTTCTCTGGGTGAAAGAGAGCGGGGCCTATCATTTGGAAGCTCGCTTAAGCCGTTGCTTTTCGGGACCGGTACAGCAGCAAGCCCATGAGAATTGCGAAATACAAGAATAGGGCGCCAAAGGTGTACAGGTACATCACCGGTTGATTTTGCAGATACCCAACGATTGGGATGTTTAGGATCAACAGCAGCGGGAAACCGAACATGATTGCGGAGGCACTGCCCATAACTAAGTTGTCTGTCGTATTCGATTGGAATTTCGGATCGACGGCTTTGACCAGCGCAAGTCCGGTGGAAATCGTTCCGGTCAGCATCCCGTAGAAACCGAGGACGTTCGGCAACTTATCCTCCGGCAACACCCGCGGCACTAACCAAACCATAAACCATACCGTGACTAACCCGCCAACTGTCGTTAGGATGAGCACCGGCGTCAAGTATTGCTTCAGTGCGTAGATCGAGATCGCTGCAATTGAGGCGGCGATCATGTAATCAAAGGAAAATCCGGAGATCCGCTGCAGCAGGTAGTTGTTCGGAGAATGCTCCAACTGAAAGCCCGCTTGCTTCCAACGGTTGAGAATCCACCGGAACAACATCGCGTACAGGCTGCCGATGAGGAAGTGGAAGCCTATCAGCAATTGGGCCAGTGTTTCCCCATAGGTCCCGAGCGGAGTCAGCACCGTCTCTAGTCCACGTAACGTCAAGTAAGTCACCAGGTAAATAAAGCCGATCAGCGCGATTTGGTAGGTTAGCTTGTCGATCGCGTCACTGAGCGGAATCTCACCTTCTTCTGATTTTTCCATAACCTCAGTTCGTTCTTTGTGTGGCCGGGATGTCGTCTGTTTAAATTTCGGATGGCGGATCAGGATGTTCATCAGAATGATTCCGGGAATTACGGCCCAGATGAAACCAAACCCAGCGATGGTCAAACCAAGGTTGGCGCCGCCTTCCAGCCCCAAAGCCTCCCAACGGCTGCCGATCAAATAGGCTTGCCCTGGGCCTTGTCCATAGCCGAGAGGAAGCAGTAAACCGATACCTGGGAACATTCCGGGATAGAACAGCTCCGTTAGGATCAAGAGTAGACCAAATCCCACGAGCCCTTGGATCAGGTATGTCGATACGATAAGCATCCCGGATTTCATGACCGCCGGGCTGTTGGACACCTCCCGCTCCTTCAGGGAGAGGGCAATGAATCCGATCGCCATCAGATGGTAGACCAGTTGCCCCAGACGATCGAGATCGAATTTAAGCCATCCGAGCAGCTCCGGACCCACGATTAAGCCAAGGATGCCGGCTACCATGGAGGTGGGGACGATGATTTTGCGTAACAGCGGAATACGTGCCTTCAGGATGGCCGATACGACCATCAGCAAAGACAGCAGCGTAAAGTCAATCACGAAAGACCATGAATTATCCAAAGAGAGACCCTCCTAGTGCCGGGTGAAATGTTGTTCCAGCGCAGTAATAAATTTGAGCCATTTGTAAGCTGAAGTGCGTGGTTGGTAAAACAGGAACCGATACAGCTTATCTCCCACGTAAAACTCAAACTTGTGGTGAAGTTGGACGTTGATCCCTTCCAACTCGCCAAATGGGAAGGAATACGCCTGTCCGTGATCCCCTTGAAACGTAAGAGAATCTGCTTGATCCGCGTTCCAGTGCAATCGTCCTGTTCCCAGCGATTGAAAAGGCTTCTCTCCCTCCGAAACGTACATATGCACGGGATCCTGCATGACGGGTTCCCAGGAGGCGAGCTGTTCGGGTTCTTGCATGACTTGATTCAGCCGTTCCAGCTGCCAGCGATTCCAGTCCCGCGTTGTCGAGAAGCGCAGGGGATGGGTAAACGGGGCGAACTTGCCCTGTGGCGTGTAGCGAACGGTGTAGCCGCAGGCCGTGCAGCCGAACAAGTCCTGTTCGGAGCGGAGACGGCCTGGGACTTCACAGTGCGGGCAGATGAACAGCAAGCGCTCCAGGTAATGCGCCGGAGCTTTACCATAATAGGCTGCGCCAGTCTGGGATTGCCACTCTGCATCGTCATGCGCCAACGCCTCCGTCAGCAGGTGATGGATCTCATCCGGCGTATGGTTGGCCAATGCGGCGACGTCCCATTTTTTCTCGAAGGAGAGGTGAATGGGCCCCCTGCGAGGGTTCTCCGCCCAACGGGGAGAGGACAGGTGACCGCCGGAAATGGTGGCGATGACCACCGGGACATCCAGCAATTTCACGAGTTTGGCTGTAGAATAGAACAACGGCTCGGTCGTCCCGTCCCAGTTCCGGTTTCCTTCCGGGAAGAGGCCGATGACGCGTCCGCTCTGCTTGGCTTTGATCATGCTGCGGATGGTGCGCGTATCGTTTTTATTTTTCATTTTGGGAATCGCTCCGGTGTAATTCAGCAGCTTAGCCAGCCACGGGTTTCGGAACAGGGAAGCTCCGGTCACGAAGCTGATTGGCTCGTCCACGTAACAATTAATGTAGAACGGATCCCAGTTGGTTACATGGTTCGCCAAAATCAGATACGGCGGCTTCAAGCCCACGGTATCGTTGCGTACCACCTTGATCTGGGAGCGGCTTTGGAGAAATGCGCGTAGAGCGGACAATACAAGTCGCTGCGCGATTTTTCCCGGTTTCTTCTCTATGCTCACAGGGTCACATCCTGAAGATGAATTTCAAAAAACACATTAATATTGTTATATCATATTTTGGACAAATTCGGCGGCGGGAAGTTATTGGGTGAAAAAAAGAACGGCCGGGGAGGCCGTTCTAAAAATCAGAGGCTATGATAGGGCTTGCTAATTGGTGCTTGCTAATTGGTGAATGTAACTGGGAGATGCTCAACGATTTCCTCTGAACCACTCCACAACGAAAAATTAAGATATACATCACCGTGAAGGTCATCTTTCGGAGATATTACGATTCCTTGGCTGGTTGATCCATCCATCCAATCTACCGCATCCCCTGTCATGCTGATTACGACGTTTGCAACATGGCGACCAACCATATCAATCACATCAAAGCAATATTGTCCTTCCACATAATTACCGACGCGCAAGGTCTCTAAACCGTTAGTAATCTCAATCAGGCTATTAATATCTAAGAAGTTGTAATCAGACTCACCCTCAGGAGGCATGCTGGACAGAAGGAATCTGAGATCCGTAAGACTCTTGTCGATTGAGAACTGCGCATCAGATTTCAGGGATATCCCCCATTCAGCGGGTCCTTCGACAAGAGTGATTTTGCTTGATGGGCGTGACACATTTCCTGCAGCATCCACCGCAACAATCCAGTATTCATCGGGTTCAAGTCCAAACGTAGGAATCTCTACGTTGGAGTTGGGTGCAGTTGCATTTTTGACTTTATATTGTTCTGATGAGAGAAAGTCTAGTTGCGACTTCGTACTCGGTGTAACGTTGGACGGAATGAGGTAAAGCTTTCTCCTCATTTACATTCCCCTTTCATATAAAACCGAAAAATTTACCAAGATGCCTCGATATTTGTCTATAATTAATATATCTTAATTTCGGATTTGCGCAATCCAATTTGAGGCTATTTGATTTAGAAACATAAAAAAGCCCTTACTGCACAAGGCAAAAGGGCAAGAAAGGAAGTATAGCGAGATGGGGCATCCACTTGCGTGGTGTCAGCGGAAATCCGGTGGAATACGCCGGGACACGCCGGTGGCAATGGCCGCTTCGATGACGGCTTTGCGCACAAGCGGAACAACCTGATCATTAAAAATACTCGGGATGATATACTGCTCGTTTCGTTCCTCATCGGTAACGGCAGAGGCGATGGCTTGTGCTGCAGCCAGCTTCATCGCTTCGTTGACCACGCGGGCCCGGCAATCAAGCGCTCCTCGGAAGACGCCGGGGAACACCAGCACGTTGTTGATCTGGTTCGGATAATCGCTTCGACCGGTTGCGAAGACCGCTGCGTGAGCCAGCCCAACCTCTGGATCTACCTCCGGGTTCGGGTTGGCGAGGGCAAATACGATCGGCTGCTCGTTCATCGTCCGCAGATGCTCACCGGTCAGCAGATTCCCCGCAGAAACGCCGATAAACACGTCAGCACCAGGCAAGACCTCATGCAGCGAACCGGGCTGGCTTTCCACCTGCGGCTGCTCTGCGAGCCACTGCCACATCGGATAGCCGTATGTCCCCCCGCGGACAATCGCCCCCTCCTTGTCCACCGGCACAAGCTTCGTTACACCTGCAGCCAGCAGCATTTTGCATATGGAGACACCCGCGGCCCCCACGCCGCTTACCACGACCCGCACCTCGGACATCGATTTGCCAACGACCTTCAGCGCGTTGATTAACCCCGCGATCACGACCACCGCCGTTCCGTGCTGATCGTCATGGAAGACCGGAATGTCCAGTTCCTCCGCCAGCCGTTGTTCAATTTCGAAGCATCGAGGGGAGCTGATGTCCTCCAGATTGATCCCGCCAAAAATCGGACTGACGGCTTTAACGGTACGAATAATTTCTTCCGTATCGCTGGTATCCAGGCAGAGCGGAAAAGCATCGACCCCGGCCAGCTGTTTAAACAGCATCGCCTTGCCTTCCATCACCGGCGCCGCGGCATACGGGCCGATATCGCCAAGCCCCAACACGGCGGTTCCATCCGTGATGACCGCCACCGTGTTGCGTTTGATTGTCAGCGAAAACGCCTTGTTTCGACTTTCGTGGATCGCCGTGCAGATTTTGGCGACCCCTGGCGTATACACCTGCGACAGATCGTCGCGGTTACGAATCGGCATCGTTGGTTCGATGGCAATTTTGCCGCCGAGATGCATGAGAAACGTGCGATCGGAGACGTTGATCAGCCGGACCCCATGCAGCTTGCGCAGCGCTTTGACGAATGCCGTTTCGTCCTGGTCGCCCGTGTCGACGGTAATGTCGCGTATCGAAGATCCTTTGGCCGAGGAGATCACGTCGATCGACGTAATATCGCCTCCGGCACCACTCACCGCAGCGGCGACATCGCCGAAGCTGGCCTTCTTATGGTCGAGCTCCAATCGGATAATAATTAACGTACGTGCCATAACTTAAATCCACCCCCGCCATTTTACCGCCTCGGTCATTCGCTTCAGCCCTACGATATACGCGGCAAGACGCATGTTCACCCGGCGTGTCACCGAAGTCTGATAGACCTTGTGAAAAGCGTCCACCAACAGCTGCTCCAGCTTCGCGTTCACTTCCTCCAGCGGCCAGTAGTAACCCTGATTATTTTGGACCCACTCAAAATAGGATACGACCACGCCGCCTGCACTCGCTAGGACATCCGGCACAATCAAAACCCCGCGCTTGGATAAAATTTCCGTCGCAGCATACGTCGTTGGACCGTTGGCCGCCTCGACAATCAGCTTGGCCTGGATGTGCGGTGCATTTTCCTCGGTGAGCTGGTTTTCGATCGCTGCCGGCACGAGGATGTCGCATTCCTTCACCAGCAGTTCTTGATTTGTGATCCGGTTGGAGTAGAGGTGGGTCACCGCACCGAAAGAATCCCGTCGATCCAACAGCTCGAGGATATCAAGCCCGTTCGGATCGTACAGCGCGCCGCGCGCATCGGCAATACCAACGATGATAGCCCCGGCGTCGTGTAAGAACTTGGCCAGGTAACTACCGGCGTTGCCAAAGCCCTGGATGATGACTCGCGCGCCTTCCACCGCCATGCCGGCCATCTTAGCGGCCTCCTTCAGCACGATCGTGACGCCGAGGGCCGTCGACGATTCCCGCCCGTAGGAGCCGCCGAGCACCAGCGGTTTGCCAGTGATGAAGCTCGGCGAGTCGAATTCGCGGATTCGGCTGTACTCGTCCATCATCCAGGCCATCACCTGGGAGTTGGTGTACACGTCAGGCGCCGGGATATCCTTGGTCGGTCCGACCAACTGGCTGATTGCCCGCACATATCCGCGGCTTAAGGCTTCCAGCTCCCGCATCGACATCGTCCGCGGGTCGCAGGCGATTCCGCCTTTTCCGCCGCCGTAGGGCAGCGACACGATCCCGCATTTGATGCTCATCCACATCGACAAGGCCTTCACTTCCTCCGCCGTCACGTCGGGGTGGAATCGTACGCCGCCTTTGGTTGGCCCGACCGCGTCATTGTGCTGAGCGCGGTATCCGGTAAAGACCTGGACTGAGCCGTCGTCCATCTTCACCGGAATCCGCACGGTCAGCATCCGCAGCGGCTCCTTGAGCAGCTCAAACATCGCCGGCGGCTCATTCATCGTCTGCAGGGCCATGCGAATGACCTGTTGGGTGCTGGTCAAAACGTCCATATTTTCCGAAAGTGTTCGTTTCCCGTTCATAATCATGGGTTACCCTTCTTCCGTCCGTATTGGAGATAGATTTGAAGCCTGCTAAGCTCGTCGTCGTTAAAGCTCTAGGTTGCTTCAGCTGCTTTAACATTGCTTCGACAGCTCTAGTATTGCATTCGGAGACGCTAATGTTACTTCAGTAACTCTAATGTTGCTTTGGAGACACTCATGCTAGTTCGGTAACTCTAGGGCTGTTTTAGAAACTCTAATGTTACTTAAGTAACTTTAACGCCGCTTCAGTAGCTCTAATGTTGCGTCTGCAACTGGCTTCCCGCAGCTCTAACGCTTGTCACAAACCTTATTGCCGCCCAAATTGCTGTTCTGCGATTCTAACGCTTACCACGAATCTTATTGCTTCATATATCGGGTAAAAAAGGGTGTTTTCATCCAAATAGCGTGTCTCAGCGTCGTTAGAATTTGTGAGAAGCCAATTTTGCTACAATAGCGCTCTGTATCAGCGTTAGAGCAGGGAGCGCCGGCCTAGCGAACAACGAGCAAAAGAGTAAGCTAGCAAATGACGAAACGAGCAAAAAGAGCAGTAAAGCAAAAGGCAATAAGGCAAAAGAGCTAAAAGGCAAAAGAGCAACAGAGCAATAGAGCGCAGCGCACAAGATCAAGAAGTATCCTGGAAGCGATCGATCGCCTACAGCTTCCGGGAAGTCAGCTTGGCTTGGGTGAACAGCAGCAGGTAGTCGTAGCCGCCGGCTTTCGAGTCGGTTCCCGACATGTTAAAGCCGCCAAAAGGATGGGCCCCGACCAACGCTCCGGTACATTTGCGGTTCACGTACAGGTTGCCGCAGTGCATCGTTTCTAACGCTTCGCTGATGCGATCCTCATCCCGGGAAAAGAACGACCCCGTCAGCCCAAACTCGGTATTGTTGTACAACGCAATCGCTTCGCGCCAATCCTTCGCTTTGCCGATCGCCAGTACCGGCCCGAAGATTTCCTCCTGCATAATCCGGGCCTTCCCGTCCACGCCGGCGAACACGGTAGGTTGAATATAGTAACCGTTGCCTTCGGCTTTCCCTCCGCCGGTGAGAAGCTGCCCCTCTTGCTTCCCGATCTCGATGTAATCGAGGATTTTGCGGTAAGAAGTCTCGTCGATCACCGGTCCAACCGCTTTATTGTGCTCGGGGAGGCCAATTTCCAGCTGTTTCGTCAATGATACGACTTTCTCCACCACCTCGTCGTAGACGGACGCTACAATGAACGCACGGGAGCCGGCGGAGCATTTCTGTCCCTGGAACCCAAAAGCCGAGGTCACGATGGCCTGTGCGGCTGCATCCAGATCTGCCGTTTCATCCACGACGATGCCGTCCTTGCCGCCCATTTCGGCGACGACCCGCTTGATCCAGATTTGCCCGGGAGCCGTATCGGCTGCCAGCTTGCTGATGCGCAATCCGACCTCCTTCGAGCCGGTGAAGCTGATAAACCGGGTTTTCGGATGGGTAGTCAGATAATCGCCAACCTCGGAGCCGCTGCCGGGGATGAAGTTCAACACTCCGGCCGGCAAGCCAACCTCCTCCATCAGTGCAGCGAACTTATAGGCGATAACCGGTGTGTTGGAAGCGGGCTTGAGCAGTACGGTGTTGCCAGCCACAATCGCTGCTGAGGTCATGCCCACGCAAATCGCCAGCGGGAAGTTCCATGGCGGAATGATGACGCCTACGCCAAGCGGGATGTAGGTCAGCCGGTTTTGCTCTCCGGGGACCGGTGTCAGCGGCATCGTTTCGTTGATCTCGCTCAAGCGGATCATTTCCCGTGCGTAGAAATTCAGGAAGTCGATCGCCTCCGCGGTATCAGCGTCCGCTTCCGCGTAGTTCTTGCCGGATTCGAGCACCATCAGAGCAGAGAATTCATGCTTCCGTTCAGTCATGAGTTTGGCGGCCTTCAACAGATACTGTGCGCGTTCGTAGGGCGGTACCTTTTTCCACGATTCAAACGCCGTGAGGGCAGCCTGCATCGCTTTCTCAGCCAGCTCCTGATCGGCTTTGCTGACATGACCAATCGTTTCATTAAGATTGCCGGGGTTGATCGAGCGGATTTTGGCCTCCGTAAAAATCTTCTCGCCGCCGATCTGCAGTGGAATCTCCCGTCCCAGCTCTGACTTCACTTGGGCAATCGCGGCTTCCATGGCCTGGCGGGCCGGTTCCTGATTAAAGTCGGTAAACGGTTCGTTGCGGAATGATTCCAGTTTTGCCGTTGTGCTCATAGGGAGTGCTCCTTTATGAATAAGATTTTTGGTTATTACTTAAATAAGTTCTTTAAGACAAACCATACGTTGGCGGGACGTTCCGCGAGGCGGCGCATAAAGTAGCCAAACCAATCGCTGCCAAACGGGACGTACACGCGAACCTTGTAACCCTCGCGAACGAGCGCAAGCTGTAAATCTTCGCGAATGCCGTATAGCATTTGAAATTCGTAACGATCCGGTGGAATGGATAAATCCTGAATTAGTTTCTTCGCGTAGTCGATCATCTGGGAGTCATGGGTTGCTATGGCAGCATAACCGCCGTTCATCAGGTGGGTAGAAATGAGGCGTTTGAAATTATCGTCGACGTCCGACTTGGACGGGTATGCGACTTTCGGTGATTCCTTGTAGGCTCCCTTCACAAGGCGAAGGTTCGGCTTCAGGGCCTTCAAGTTCTCGATGTCGTCTATGGAGCGATACAAGTAAGCTTGGATGACGATGCCAACGTTGTCGATTTGTTCGCGCAGTTGCTTGTAGATCGAGATCGTTTTTTCACAATAGGTAAAATCCTCCATATCGATGCGCACAAACAACCCGTACAGACGGGCTCGGTTCAGGATCGTGGTCAGATTGCGCATGCAGAGTTCGTCGCTAATCCCCAGCCCCAGTGAAGTGAGCTTTAGCGAGAGATTGGCTTCGACTCCAGCTTCATTGATGGCATCCAGGGTCTTGAGGCACATCCGCATGGACAGCTCAGCTTCGGCTTCTGTGGACACAAACTCGCCGAGGTGATCGAGGGTGGCTACCCGACCCGTCGCATTTAATGCGCGTACAGCTTCAATTGCACCATCAATCGTTTCTCCGGCGACAAACCGGCTGGCACCAAAGCGCAATCCGTATCGGCGGGCCATTCGTCCCACGGATTGGCTTTTGGCGAAGGATTGAAACAGGGTGCGGAGCAACGCTTCCATAGGCATCCATCCTTTTCCATTTCTCATTGTACACAAAATATACAATATTTTAGATTTTTGAACAATATAAGTTGAAAAAATAAACAAAAAAATTTTAAATTAAAGCAAGAGTGTTCAATATTGAACATATTTATGCTGGATGAAAGTCTAATCTTTGCGATGGAATATTGAACCTCGCCTGTATTCGTGTTAGATTTACAAGTAAAATTTCATTACGTGTGAGGTAACTATGTTCAATCATGAACGGATATCCTTCCGGCGGGATTTGACCCGGGTGAAACCGGAAGAAAATATAAGGGCATTGGTTAAGGCGCTACAGGGTGGCCAGGCGGCGGCAGTCGAGTTCGACGGGGCTTGGTATCTGTTGACGCCGGATGGTGCCGAGCGGCTTGAAGCTTGGGGCGAAGGGAGCATCGGGGAAGGGCTGCGGCTTGACGGAACGAGGTTCGTCGTTGCGGTCGTGTTCCAGGAGTCGGAGCTGGCGCTTCCGGTCAGCGAACTGGCGACCCGCTGGTCCAGCGCAGATCCAAATGGGCGGCTGGCGTTGGTGGTTAATGATCGACAGGAGCCTGTTGGGTATCTACCGATGATCGACCTGCTCAAAATAGCAGCGGATCGGCAGCAGCGGGCGGAGGCGTATTTTGACGCCCTGCTGGAGACGGTCAGTGATGCGGTAACGGTTGTGGACCGGAACGGTACGGTAATCGGTTGGAACACGGTGGCGGAAGAAGTGTACGAGATCGCGAAAGCGGACATCGTGGGCCGTACGATCGGGGAGCATTTTGATCCAGACGCGCTGGTCGTGCTGGGGATCTTGGATGAGGGCCGGCGGCTGCGCGGGGCCTACCATCGTCCGCGGGAAGGCACGCATGTGCTGATCAATGCATCCCCGATCGTTGAGCCGGGTGGAGGGATCATTGGCGGCGTGGCGACCGAGCAGGATATCACGCACCTCGTGAAGCTGAATGATGAACTGACCGTAGCGACATCCCGTCTGTTAACCCAGCGGATTGGCGATGAGGATCCGTTTGCCTTAATCAGCGGACGCGGGGAGAGCATGGGCAAAGTAATTAAGCTGGCCAAAAAACTGGCCGAAACCGACTCCACTGTGCTCTTGATCGGGGAAACCGGAGCGGGCAAGGAGCAGTTGGCCAGAGTGATCCATCGCGCCGGCGCGCGGTCGGAGGGCCCGTTCTTGGCGTTGAGCTGCGGGGCCGTTCCGGCAGGCCTTGCGGAAGCGGAGCTGTTTGGTTATCAAGGCGGCGCTTTCTCGGGACAGCCGTCGGGTCAGGCCGGTCGGCTGGAGGCGGCGGACGGCGGCTCGATTTTTTTGAATGAGATTGAGTGTTTGCCGTTAGACGTACAGGAGAAGCTAGCTCATTACATCAAGCACCGAACGATCACGCGAATTGGGTCTTCGGAAGCCGTGCCGGTATCGGTGCGCATTTTCGCCGGCACCACCCAGGATCTGGGCCAACTCGTGCGGGAAGGCAAATTCCGGGCGGATTTGTACTACGCGCTGAACGTGGTATCGCTGAAGGTGCCGCCGCTGCGTGAGCGTCGCGAGGATCTGGGGCCGTTGGTGCAAATGTATTTGCGTGTTTATTCGTTGCAGTATCAGAAGCCGCTGCCGACCGTTTCGCCGGAGGTGATGCTGGCGTTTGCGAATTACGACTGGCCGGGAAACGTTAGCGAACTGCGGGCGGTGATCGAGCGGTGTGTAATTTTAAGCGAAAATGAGCAAATCACGCTGGAGCACTTGCCGGAGGCGTTGCAGCAGCGGCAAGCTCAGCTGGAGTTCGCGGCGGCGGATTCTGCGGCGGGTAAAGCGGTTGGAGGCGGATCCGTTGCCGGTTCTGAGTTCGGGCGGGGAACAAGGCTGTCCTCTGTGGAGCAGGCCGATCGGCTGGACAAAATGCTGCGTCCACGCATCACCCCCGAAGAAGAAATGGAGTTGATGAAGGAAGCGCTGGAGCGGACGGCGGGGAACAAGAGCAATGCCGCCAAGCTGCTGGGCATTTCCCGGGGTACGCTTTATAAAAAGATTCGGGATTATAATTTGGTATAATCCATTTTTAAGAACAGGCGGGGCCTTTGTGTTTATCACAAAGGCCCTGTTGCACTATATACCCGGTAATATTACCTGGTAATATTCTACTAAATGGGGGATTGGATCAATGAAAAAGAAATTGCTGCTCAGTTCTTTTTTACTGATGTTTGTCTTGTCTAGTACTGTGGCTAGTGCCCATCCAGGTCGAACGGATGCGAAAGGTGGCCACACGTGTCGGACCAATTGCGCCAAATGGGGATTAGAACAAGGCGAATATCACTACCATAATGGGGGAAGCTCTTCTTCTAGTTCTAGTAAGAAATCCTCTTCTTCATCTTCCAAAAGTTCTACCAAACCATCAACCAAAGGTTCTTCTGCTCCAAAATCGACAGAGCCAACCTATAAGAAATCTAAACTGACTGTATTCATTAATGGGGAGAAAGCAAGTTTCGATAGTGGTTTAATCATTTATCAAAATACAAACCTGGTTCCTCTCCGCGAAATTGCAGATTTACTAGGTGCAACCTTTAGTTATGATGCCAAAAGTGGTGTCATTATTGTAAGTAAAAATTCGAATACGGTCACATTTACAATAGGAAGCAAGAAAGTGCACTACAACGGGGAAGCTGAAACGATGAATGTGGCGCCCCTGGTCGTCAAAGGAGTTACTTATGTACCATTACAAAGCCTCGTTAAAGGGCTTGGGGCGAGCTTGAAATCGGATGATTCGAATAAACTGAGTATCACAATAAAGTAAAATGTAAAGTAGCATGAATCGCCTGCTCTGAACCTCGACATGGGCCGAACCCTTGCTTGGGCTCCTGCATAGCATATAGCACACTTGCAGGAAGAGGGGCGTGACTCCATGATAGGCATAGAGTTGTCGGCGATTCACTATGTGTATCTAGCGTTCATCGTCTTCATCATGGCGTTGTTGATCAAGCGGCGCGATACGACGATGATTTGTGTGGCGGGGATTTTTACGCTGGGGTTGCTTGCGACGCAAACGCTCAGCGGCTCGGTTTCGGGTATTTTTCATTCGTTTATTTATGCAACCAAAGAGCTAATGGGGACGATTATGATCATCTCGATCATCGTGGCGATGAGTCGGGTGCTGATCCGCACGGGCATCAACGAAACGATGGTCTCTCCCTTGACGCGGTTTATTCGCACACCAACGATGGCATATTGGGGCATCGGGATTATTATGATGGTAACCTCGATGTTCTTCTGGCCCTCACCTGCGGTGGCGCTGATCGGCGCTGTTTTGTTGCCCGTGGCGGTCCGCGTGGGACTGCCGGCGCTTGGGGCGGCGGTGGCGATGAACTTGTTTGGGCACGGCATCGCTTTGTCCGGCGACTATATCATTCAGGGAGCGCCAAAGCTGACGGCGGATGCCGCGGGCTTGCCCGTCTCCAGCGTCATGTCGGCCAGCGTGCCGCTGGTTCTCGTCATGGGTCTGGTGAGCACGGTGACTGCTTTTTGGCTGATGCGCCGTGATCAGCGGAACGGCACGTGGCGCGACGGCTTGGTCGCCGGAAAAGACGCGGGAGGCGTGCTTAGTGAGGATCGTCCGACGAGCAAAGAGGCTCGCGCAGCCATATCCCCTCAGGCCAAAAAATGGCTGGCCCTCCTGATCCCGCTGCTGTTTGCTGCCGACGTTGTCGCTATGTTCCTGCTAAATCTGCAGGGCGGCGATGCGACGGCTCTGGTTGGCGGTACAGCGGTGCTGATCCTGATTGGCGTGACGCTGCTGGCGCACCGGAACCGGGGCCTGGAGAAGATCACCTCGTATTTGATCGAAGGGTTGACCTTTGGCTTTAAGGTGTTTGGCCCCGTGATCCCGATCGCCGCCTTCTTCTATCTAGGCGACGCGGCGTTTCAGGAGCTGTTCGGGCAGGTGCTGCCCGAAACATCGCACGGGATCGTGAACGACCTCGGTGTAGCGCTGGCCGACGTCGTTCCGCTGAACGGCATCATCGGCGCCGTGACCCTTGCCGTGACCGGAGCGATCACCGGCCTGGACGGCTCCGGCTTCTCGGGCATATCGCTGGCCGGCTCGATCGCCCAGCTCTTTGGCACCGCCATCGGCTCCGGCACGGCCGTGTTGACGGCGCTCTATG
>NZ_JAWDJI010000145.1:0-49344 GCF_032465655.1 Paenibacillus sp. 3LSP
TGGTAGACTGCATAGTATCAGCTCTCCTTTGCTATGTAGCTCTGAAATGGTTTGGTTTATACTACACTATCCATTTTAACCTACGAGATGTAGCAATTTGGAGGGCTGTCTTTTGTTTACGTTCATCTTAGCTAGCCTGGGCCGCCAAGAACGCAGCGGGGATTACGGCCCGGACCTTATCAGATCTTATGCGTTTTGCGATATTCCCCGGGCGTCATCCCGGTGGCCTGTTTGAATTGCCGGTTGAAATAAATGATATTTTTATAGCCCATCCGCTCGGCGATTTCATAAATCTTCAATGTGGGATCGGTCAGCAGCTCGCAGATACGCTTCGTCTTAAGCTCGTTCAGGTAGTCGCTGAAATGCCGGCCCGTTTCTTCCTTAAACAAAAAGCCGAGGTAGTTTGGCGTAAAATCGAAGCGGGCGGCGACGTCTTTCAGCGTCATTTTTTGCTCAAGATTGCTCTCGACATAGGCCATAATATCTTGAATCAGCTTGCGTTTCTGCTTCTGCTTCTTGACGTACAACAGCTCGGACAACTCAAAGAACCGTTTTCGCAGCCAAGACGTGATATCGTGGATCGTTTCGAACTGGAACAGCAGCACCGGCTGGTGCGTATCCCACTTCAACAGCTCATACAGATTTTCGTTAATTTCGCGCAGATCGGCATGCAGCTGGGTGGTGATACGGATGATGAGATCGTACACATCGTTCTTCTGGGCCAGCGGGGAACCTTGATAAAACAGCTCCAGCAAGCAGTCGTCAATCGTTACGAGATCATAGCTTAGAATCGCCTTTAACATCCGCCGGAGAATCTCGTCCGTTCGTGCACTGGCAAATCGGCTTTCGCCCGGATACACCCGAGCTTCGTGGATCAACCGGTCCTTGCCGACCAGCCACTTGGCGCTAAGCGCCGCTTGCGCCTGGCGGTAAGACGCCCGCAACGCTTCTTCATCCCGTGCGAAGCTGCCTACCCCAACGGTCACGGAGAAGGGGGAAATTCCTCGGACCGCCCGGATCAGCTCCTCCAGCAGCTCCAGGAACGCCGTTTCCGGTACAGAAGCCAGCAGGAGAAACCGCGTCGGTTGGCTGACGATGAACGTGCCCAGCTTCATCTCCGTCGTAAAATGCTGGATAAACGCCATCACCTTCTGAATTTGCTTGCGTCGCTCCTCCTCCGGCAAATCCCCGGTCTTCCATTCCAGGTCGTCGATTTCAACAAGGGCTGCTGCAGTTCCTGTTCTAAACAGGGTTTGCAAATACCCGCGAATATGCCCCTCAACCTGCTCCGGAGAGATCTCGTTCAACCAACGCAACAGCAGCTCTTCATTAACGATCGTCAACGCTTCCGTAAACGTGCGATCCTGATCCCGTTCCCGTTCGATCGCGGCGCAGAGCTCGCTCAGCATCTTATAGAGTTCCTGATCTTCCACGGGCTTCAGCAAATAACCCGAGGCGCTGATCTTGATTGCCTCTTTGGCGTATTCAAAGTCTTCGTGCCCGCTGATGAACACGATTTTGACGCCGGGATGAATCTCTTTGGCTTTGCGAGCGAATTCGATTCCCGACATGATCGGCATGCGGATATCGGAGAGAATCAGGTCGATCCGCTCCTGCTCCATCGCCTTAAGCGCATTAAAGCCGTTATTGGCGGTTGCCGCCACCTGCAGGTTCATTCCGCTGCCCTGCACTCTGCGGCGCAGCCACTCGAGGTCTACTGCCTCGTCGTCGACAAGTAATACGTTAATCTCCATGGCCGTCATTCCTTCTCGTAAGTTTACTTCTTATCTCGAGCATACTTATCGCTCGTTCCGCTGAACATATCGGTTTGCAATGATAATCTATACAAATTCACCGATTTTACAGACTTTCCTCTGAGAGATCACCAAAAAATTATTCCAATGCCGGGAGCTCCCCAGGGTTCATCGGAAGCAGGATCTGAACCGTTGTCCCTCCGCCATAGATGCTAGCGATGCGAATACCGTATTTGCCTCCGTAGCGGAGCTTGATCCGCTCGTCGACGTTCTTCACCCCGTAGCCGCCGGATTGGCTTGGACCAATCAGCAAACGCTGCACCGTCTCCGGCCTCATCCCAATCCCGTTATCGATCACTTTCAACTCCAGGTCATCGCCCCGCCGCTTCCCTTTAATGACGATCGCAATCGATTCGCCAAACCAGGCATGCTTAAACGTATTCTCCACGAACGGCTGCAGGATCAGCTTCATCACTTGCACCTGCAGCAGTTCGGGATCCACGTCGACGTGGACAGAGAAAGCCCCGGCGTATTTGACCCTCTGAATACCCAGATATGTCTCCACCTGCTTCAACTCATGTTCCAGAGGTGTAAAGACGTTCCCTTGATTCAAGGTCAGCCGATAAAATCGCGACAGGCCCTGCACCATCTCGGTGACCTTGGCGGTCTCACCGAGATTGGCCAAACTGCTGATTGTCGACAGCGTGTTGTATAGAAAATGCGGGTTCATCTGCGCCTGCAACGCCTCCAGCTCCGCTTGCTTCTTCTGGATGCCCTGCACGTACACGCTGTTGATCAGCCCCTGAATATTGGCGGCCATCACGTTAAATGCATCGGCAATATGTACAAACTCATCGTTACCGGAGAAACGAATCCGCTTCTGGAAGTTCCCCTCCTGAAAGGAACGGACGAGCCAAACGATGCGTTTCATCTTTCGTCCGGACAGCCGAGCCACGATAAACCCAATGAAAGCCATGACGATAAAGCTGATGCCGCACACGGTAAAAATCACCCGCTGCAGCCTGCCTGCATCCTTCGTTAAGTACGCCTTCGGAACCAGCGCCTCAATCACAAAGTCGGTGCCGGGAATCGGTTCATGCAGACTCAGATATTTCCCCCGCTGGGCGTCCATTTCCGCATTCCCCCGCTGATAGAGCAAGACCCCGTCTGACGCAGAATCAATCAGGCGTACCGTAATCCCCTGCTCGACAGGAAACGTGGAGAAGTCGCCAAACAAATCGTCGAGGGAAGCGGTGATGCGGACATATCCGATCACGGTCATGTTCCCGCTATATGAGACCAGGCGGCGGATATGAGAGATGTTCCCCAACCGCTGATCGGTGTCGATCTGCAGCCAGATATTATCCCGTTCGGAATCTTTAAACTGTTGATACCAGGCGCTGTCCTGAATGTCCTCAAACGGCAGAATGTAATAGTCACTGCGGTGAATCGGCTCCTCCAAATTATCGCCCGAAACGATATACAGATCGCTGTTCAGCGTATACAGCATCAGCCGAATATGGTTGCCAAACAGCTTGAGCGGCGCCGTAATTTCCGGAACGATCTCATCCAGCATAACCAGATAAATGTCGTACGGCTCCCCTTTGGTTTGCATCGCTCGTTGAAAGGCGAGATTGCCAAACAGGGTATCCGACATCCGCTGGATCTCGTCCATTTGGTAACGAATGTTATTCCGGGCCTGCTCCATTCCGGTGCGGATATTCGTCTCGGCCATCTCCGTCCGGGATTCCGTCAGCATCGTGTACGACACGTAGCCGATGATCACGTCCGTTAACAGCACGAGCAGCAGGTAAGGAATCAGCATTTTGTAGGTGAAGGGGATATATTTTTTCATGGGATCGCCAAGCTTTCTCATCAATTTAATCGCTTACATTATCCTCCTATTCATCATATCGACCCTTGTCCAGAAAATAAATAATAAAAAACCGACCCAGGTCCATGGCTTTTACTTCGCCAACCCGAATCGGTTTAATAAGGTGCGGTATTATAAGGTTTCTGCGTTCTTTACGGCATGTTCCCAGCTAGGAAAATAAAACAAAGCGTTGCGCATCAACTCCGGATCGTTCTGCTTGACCTGCTTCTTGCTCAGCGAAACGCCTTCACTCTGCAATTGTTTAATACGGCGGACAACTTCATCCGCTCCAAGAGTGGCATCCATACAGCTTTGCTCCTTCCATCTCAGGTTGCCTATAGCTTTTCTGTTTCCAGCCCAATATATACCTTGGTTCCTATCTTTATCCATATCCCTGATTCGGAGCGATTACAGTGTGACGCCATCCCCGGAGCGAGGCAGCTTGCCGCCCTTCCCGGTCAGGAAGCTCCGAATCGCCTGCCGGTTGGTGAAACCCAGCACGATGAGGTTTACCAGCCAGACCCCCCAATAAGGCCGAGCATAGCCGGCAACCAGCAGAAAAATGGACAGCATCGCCATGCCCACAACAACTTGGAAGCCGTCGGCTTCCCTAGATGCATATTTTCCCTTCTTATAGAAAGAAAATACCGCAAGCAGCACCGCGAGAATCACCGCATAGGCCAAGGCCGCCTCAAATCGGGTTAAGGCGCTCCACACGCCAAAGGTGACAGCAATCGCCTTCCCCCCCTTAAATTTAAGGAAGGGCGAAAAGGCATGCCCCAGGATCGGGGCGACCGCAACCAGCGTCATCCCGTAATCGCGTCCCAGCATCCCCGATTCGACCAGGAAGACCAGCGGCACATATCCCTTCATAAAATCGAGCAGAATACCCGCCAATCCCCAATGGTAACCGGCAGACTGCCACAGATTAAACGCGCCGGGGTTGCCGTCGCCAACCTGCCGTAAATCTTTCCGGGCCGCCTTGCCCAGCCAATAGGAAAACATTAAAGCCCCGCACAGGAACTCCACCGCTGCCAGCCAGAGAATCATCGATCTCCCCTGCTTCCTACCTGCACGTTCCGGCCTTTCCAGGTGACCGATCCGCGAAACACCACTTGATAGGCCGAATAGATCAGGATCACGAGGAAAAAGAGGGTCGACAACACATGAAGCAAAGGCATCCCTATGCCAAACTTCCCTACATAGCGCACCAAGAAATATAGCTGCACCGCATACAGCACATATCCGATCAGCAGCGGGTAAGCCCAGGCTGTGTTCCAAAGGAACAAGGCGCCTTCAGAAGCGATAAGCCCCAGGAGCCACACCGCAACCAACAGCGTCGTCGCCGGACGAAGCTTGGCTGTGCTCAGCACCGCCCCTTTCCCGAACCCCTCGAGCTCGCTGCGAATCCCGTTCGGGTACATCCGGAAAGAGACGAGGCCGCTGCCGAGAAAATTGGTCACGCGAATGCCCGCCTCGCGGAACTTCGCGCCAAGGTTCAAATCGTCGAGCAGCTCCGCACGAATGCTGTCATGCCCCTGAATCGCCTCGTAATCGCGGCGTGTCGTCACGATGCAGGAGCCGTAGAGCCCTTTTTGCCGGCTGCGCAGTTCAAACGGCGAGGTGAACGCAAATACGCCCAGGACATTCGTAATGAGCGCCAGACGTTCATAAAACTTCTCCGTGACATGAAACGGTACGACGGAAATCACACCGCCCGCCTCGGCCCGCGCCTGCAGCAGTGACTCCAGCGCCCGGGGGGCCAATCGAATGTCGGCATCCAGGAAGACGATCACGTTGCCGGTGGATTGCCGGTAGCCGTTCCAGACCGCCCAGGTTTTCCCTGTCCATCCGGGAGGCAGCGCGTCGTTCCGAATTACGTTTACCCCATATTTAACGGCGACCTCATAGGTGCCATCGTCCGAAAAATCATCCACCACAATGATCTCATCGGGAGGATAGGTTTGATTTTGCAACGAACCCAGCAGATGCGGTAAATTCCCGGCTTCATTCCGCGCCGGAATGATCACCGACACCTTCTCTCCTCTGCGATAAGGTTCTTCCCGTTCGGGAACAACAACCGCTCGAAACAGGATCCATCCTGCAATCCATCCGATGGCTAATACGATCCAAATTCCCATCGCTGCCCCACCTCTTTCGCTGCCGAAATAAAGTGAAATCACGTATATGAGTATTCTATGTTCGTAATAGCAGAGATGTACAAAAAAGTAGAAGAGACTACCGCTAGTGTAGTCGACAATTCCTATTTTTTCAACGAAAAAACAAAACCCCTCTCGACAACCGAGAGAGGCTTAGATCCTATCTTATTGCTCCAATTTAATAAACGGATCGTCGATCACCAAGCTCTGCGCTTCCGCATCGCTGATTCCCGCATACAATGTCGCTTTGCCGTCGCCTTGACGGACAAGTCCGCCGCTGAATACGACGTCAGCCAAATCCGGCCGCTTCGCCGGGCCCGGCAGGAAATCGGCGCGTTCGGCGATGATCTCCATATCGGTGTATTGGCCGGTTGCCGGGTCAAACCCGAAGGCCATCGGATAATAATGGCGGTCGCCTTGCTCATCGAAGCGGGCAATATGGCCCAGCACCCCCAGCTTGCCGTTAGCCAGCAGATGGATTTCGTTGCTGCCGCCCCATTCCTCATCAAGGAATTGCTTAAGCAGCGGCGCTTCCTGCACCACCTCAAGCGAGAGATCCGTAAGCCGGTTCACTTTCGCGAAGCCGATTTTCCCTCTGCCGCCTTTCTCCCCCTGTGGACGGGTAAATACGCCAATGGTTCCGTCGGACAGCTCCACCAGGCGCAAATCCTTCATTTGGTCCGGGCCTTGGAAGAACAGCTCTAACTGATGAAGACAAGGTCCCTTGTAAAATACCGTCCGCCAACTGAGCGCTCCTTCCAGCTCCGGGTGCGGGAACGTCTGCACCCCGCCGAATATCAGCTCCCCGCCGATGCGAGTGAAGAACGGATCCTGCAGCCCAAACACCGGCGCCCCTTCACGGGGAACCCAATGCTCGCCGCGGCGAACAAAAAACCAAATCTCCGACTCCTCGCTGTCCCGGCGCTCCACGCGTCCGGCAATGACCAGCTCCCCTTCGTCCTCGAAGGGAGCCGAAATATTGTAAACGTCCCGTTCGCCTACCCCTTCAAATATCAGTTTGACGGCCTCTCCGGGCTTGTTCACCTTTGCCTTATGCCGGTAGGCCTCAACCAACTTCTCGCACGACAACACACCGCTGTTTTGAAAATTTGCCATCATCTGATTCCCTTTCCGTTAGCTTAGTGGTTGCAAAGCTTCCAGCAGCTGCGGGAGGCGGAAGCTCGCGCAGGCCATCGAATCGTCCGATGCCCCATAATACATAATCACTTGTTCTCCCTTGACGATTGCTCCGCAAGCAAAAATCACACTGTGGAAAAATCCGCTCGTCTCATATTCCGCTTCCGGCACCATCAGCGGTTCCTCCATGCGGGCGATTACCCGGCCTGGATCGTTGAGGTCCAGCAAGGCTGCGCCCATGCAGTAGCGATGCGTCTGATCCGCGCCATGGTACAGAATCAGCCAGCCTGCCTCGGTTTGGATCGGCACACAACCCGCGCCGATGCGGGCTCCGTCCCATTTTCCTTCGCGCAGTCCCATCAGGAAGCGATGATTTCCCCAGTGCTCCAGGTCCGGCGACTCGGCCACCCAGATTTCCGGCAATCCGAGGCCTTCCGGCACCGGGCGGTGAAGCATATAATATTTGCCATCGATTGCTGCGGGGAACAAGGTTACATCTTTATTGGTCGGGGCCAGGATTAATCCTTCCCGGCGGAACGAAACGAAGTCGGTGGTCGTCAACCGGCCAACGGCTACGCCTCGTTCAGAAACGGCACTGTAGGTGATATGATACTGATCTCCTAACTGGGTAATCCGCGGATCTTCAATCCCCCAGCGTTCCAGCGGGTCTTCCGGCCAGACGCTAGGCGTCTCGTCGATGGTAAAGTTCAAGCCGTCCCGGCTGCGGGCCACGCGAAAATGGGAGATGGACGTCAAGTACACCGTGGTCCCCTGCTGATCGCGAATCACCCGAGGGTCGGAGAAGTCGAAGTTCGGATCTTCCCGGTCGACTTTTACAATCTCCACCGCTGGCTCTGCCCCGCGGGGCTGGCGGTTTACGTCCACCACCGGTACAAGCACATACCGCGGGTCGGTCTGCCGAGGGCATTCCGCCACCCGCAGCAGCAGAATCACTTCTCCTTCATATTCAGCTACGCCAGCGTTAAATACGCCGAGTACTTCCCAATCCGGGAAGGTAGGCTTGACATCCTTCGGCGTAATCAGCGGATTGTTCACGGAGCGATTGATCTCTATCTTTTGCAACATCGTCATCTAGCAGTTCCTCCTATCCGAAATTCAGACTGATTAGTCTTTCATGCCCGTAAACGTAATGCCCTCGATAAAGTAACGCTGGGCCATAAAGAACAACAGGATGACCGGCAGCGCCACCAGCGTGGACATGGCCATCAGGTAATTCCATTGCGGGGCTTCGTTCACGCCGCCCATAAAGAAATACATCCCGACATTCAGCGTATACATCTTCATATCCGACAGGTAGATGAGCGGACCCAGAAAGTCGTTCCAATACCCCCGGAACGCAAAGATCGCGACAGCCAGCAACGCCGGCTTCACCTGCGGCAGCATGATATAAACGAAAGTCTGGAAGAAATTCGACCCGTCCATCTCAGCCGCATCGTCCAGCTCCCGCGGCAAGGTCATGAAAAACTGACGCAGCAGGAATATATAAAACGGTCCCCACGCCGTCCACGCCCGCAGGACAAGCGGGTCAAATTGGCCGACCAGGCCAAACTTCTGCCAGATCAGGAACGTCGGAATCAACGTGACGTGAAACGGCAGCATCATCGTAGCCAGCAGCACGAGGAAGATCAAGCCGCTTCCAGGAAAACGAAACCGCGCAAATCCATAAGCGACAATCGTGGCGCTGATCAACTCCGCGATGATCCCCAACACCACGATAAAGATCGTGTTAAACAAGTAGCGGTTAAACGGCATCGCCGTCCACGCTTCCACGAAGTTATGCCATTGCGGCGGATCTGGAATCCATTGCGGCGGCCAGGCGAAGATATCCCCGTCCGCTTGCAGGGCGGTCGACACCATCCAGAAGAACGGCACCAGGATAACGGCAGCTAAGAACGTGACGATGACGTATATGATCGTCTTGTTCACCCATTTCCACGTTCTGCCGGAGACGGCTTGAGTACGGGCTGTCGAAGTATTTTCCATGTGTTACACCTCCTATTAGCGCCGTTCCGATTCGTAGTGAACCCACGCCGGGCTGGAACGGAACACGAGCAGCGTCAACACCAGGATGATGATAAACAACACCCAAGCGATGGCCGATGCCTCGCCCATATGCAGCTGCGTGAATCCGCGTTCGTACACCAGCTGGTTCATAAATTTGCCGGCGGCCGAAGTTGGACGGACGAACATCGCAATCGTAAAGATCTGCAGCGCTCCGATCATCCCCATGATGACCTGCAGCAGGATCACCGGCGAAATTTGCGGAATCGTGATGTGCACAAACTTGGCAAATCGTCCGGCTCCATCAATTTCAGCCGCTTCGTACAGGTTTTTGGGAACACCTTGTAAGCCGGCTAGGAATACGACCGTATTGGTCCCAAAGATCCCCCATAAGCTCATGATGACAAACGCGCCAATCACGTAATGAGGATCGCCAAACCAATTGGGCTTATCGATGCCAAATAGAGATAACAGCGGCGATAGAACGTAGTTGATAATGCCGGATTCACTGTTAAACATCCATCTCCACAGCAGCGCCACGGCCACCTCGGGCATGACCGCCGGAAGGAAGTAGATGGTCCGGTACGTACCGATCCCCTTGATTTTATTGTTCAGCAGCATAGCGACCAGCAGCGCGCCAATCACGCCGATGGGCAGCGACAAGGCGGCGTACAATAGCGTAATCCGAATGGACGGCCAGAACTCGATATCATTCGTAAACAGCTTGATATAATTGCCGAATCCAACCCATTCTGTCTTGCCGAAGATCGAGGACTCGGTAAAGCTCAAATATAAGGAATCTATCAAAGGATATACGGTAAAAATCAGGAAACCTACAATCCACGGAGAAACGAGTGCTAAACCGATCGCCTGCTTCTTTTTCCAACCCAGCTTGGAAACAACGAAGTAGAGCACGCTCGCAATGACTAACAGGACAACAGGGACTAGCAACCATCGGATGAATGTTGCCAGATGGTTTTCCATGCGGTTTCCTCCTTTCTGCACAGGTTGACCCGTTCACTTGATGAAGAAAAGGGAGGAGGCTGATGCCTCCCCGTCCTTCTCGCTCGAACCTTCAATTATTTCATCACATTCTCCAATAGCGGCTTCACTTCCGGAATCAGCTTCTCCGGATCGGTCCCGGCATTGATGATCGGGTCCATCAGCTGCGTCCAGTAAATGTTCTCCCATTCCGGATATTTCTCAGAATAGCGATACGGTCTTGCGTATTCCATCGAGCTGATGATCGCTTCGAGGGAATGCGATTTCTTCGGATGAAGCTCCTGCAGCGTTGCCAGGTCCGCCAGAGATTTACGCGGCGGCATGATCTTCCAGTGGTGGATCGCATCGCTCAGGTCCACCAAAGCTTCGAAGGCTGCATCGGCGTTTTTCGTCTTGACGTTGATGCCCATGCCAAGAATATCGCCAAAGGTCGCGTGGATGCCGGTTGGTCCGGCTGGAACCATAAAGGCCTGCACGTTATCGACCGTGGAATCCAGATCATCGGCTGCCCCGCCCATGAACATTGCCACTTGACCGTCGCGGAACATTTTGTCGAAGCCGCGATCACGCACAATTTGCTGCGAAGGTGTCAATGGCCCCTTCACCAGTTCGGAGTAGAAGTTCAGCGCTTCCTTCGCTTCCGGCGAGTCGATTGGCGATTGACCGTCTTCGGTTAAGACGTCTCCGCCGTTTTGCCAGATGAACATTTGAGACGGCGGCCAGCCGTTTAACGTAAAGCCCCACTGTACAACCGACTTCTCATCAAACCCATCCTCACCGGGATGTTTGCCGTTCTTGTCTTTCGTCAGCTTCGTGGCTGCATCGGTAAATTGCTCCCAGGTCCAGGTTTCATCCGGATAAGCCACACCGGCTTCATCGAACAGACCCTTATTCACGTACAGCATCACCGGTTGCTGCAACCATGGCAGACCGTAAACCTTCCCATCGTGCGTAAATGGTTGAAGGGAAGACTCATAATAGTCATCTACGTTCGCTGCCGGTTTGTCAGAGGACTTCAAGCGATCTGTAATGTCCAGCATCGCGCCTTCCGACGAGAACTGGGCCGCACGCTGTGCACTGATCCAGAACAAATCCGGTCCCGAATCACCGGTTAATTGGGTGATTAATCGAGTATCGTACTCCGCTGGATTCGAATCTTGCACAATCGTATACGTTGTAGATTTCTCATTTAATTCGTCAAGAAGCTGCTGCAGCTCTTTCGCTTCGTCTGCCCCGGCCCAGGTCGTCAACTTCAGTTCGACCTTCTTGCCCGGCTCGGCGTTTTGTCCTCCCTTCCCCTTCTGTTCGCCTTGGCTGGTGCCTCCGTTATTGCCGGAGCAGGCCGACAACAGCAGGGAAACCGCAAGAACCGAGATGATGCCCAAGGAAAACTTCTTCTTCACACCAATGACCCCCTACTAGATAAATAATAGAATTACTAATTTCATGACTAACCCTCTTTTGTAACGTTACATTAAGATTACGCTTTTATTATCTATCCAAATGATAACGCTGTCAAGAGAGGATTTCGGAATCGAAAAATGCTAAAAAATAGGCTTTTCTCCGCCAATCGTTTACATTACAACATTTTTCGTGTATATTTATTTTTGTAACGTTACAAAAACGATAAGCTGTAGCATAGAGGGGATTCTAACATGCGAAAAAAAGTCGCCATGCAGGATATCGCGGATCGCTTAAATATATCTAAAAACTCTGTCTCCCAGGCGTTATCCGGCAAAGACGGAGTAAGCGAAGAAACGCGGCGCAAAATTATCGAAACAGCGGAAGCCATGGGCTACCGTTACAATAAGAAGACTGCGGCCGGCAATCCAAATCATGTGAAGACGATCGGACTTATTGCCTCAGATTTTGCTTTTTCCATGCAGTTTTTCGGGGAAATCTATCTTGCGGTCGAACGGGAAGCCAAGAACCATGGCATCAATCTCCTGATTCAATCGATTACTCCCGAGATGCGAGATCGGTTGCAACTGCCTTCTTTCATCGAAGAGAAGCAAGTAGACGGCCTCCTCATTCTGTCGCATATCAGTACAGCTTATATCCGCAACGTACTGGAGCAAGGCATCCCCACTGTGCTGATTGACCACCATCACCCGTTGCTCTCTACCGATGCAGTGCTGACCAATAACCGTTTCAGCGCTTATATCGCGGTCAAGCATCTGCTCGATTATGGCCATCAGGATATCGGCATCCTGGGCAATGTTGCAGTGTCGCCTAGTTATCAAGAGCGTTGGGAAGGTTATCTGCTTGCCCTGCGAGAGCACGGCCTGGAGCCGCGTAAAGAGCTGATGCTTGTGCATACGCAGGAAGAGGAGGAGACAATCACAGAAGCCATACGCCGTTTGGATAACCAGCCTAGCGCATGGTTCTGCTTAAATGATGGATTTGCGTTTTACGTCAGCTTGGCGTTGCGTCAACTGGGGTACCAAATCCCTGACGAGATCTCGATCTGCGGCTTCGACAACAGCCATTATTCCCAAATGGCCTCACCCAAAATCACAACGATGGAGGTCGACCTGTCCTTGTTCGCACACAAAGCGTTTGAACAGCTCATGTGGCGGATCAAGCATCCGGACGAAGCGTACCAGGAAATTCTGCTGCCTACCCGCTTAATCGTGCGCGAATCGACGACAGCGGTGAAAGCTTAAATTAAAAAGGTAGATCAGGGAGATAACCCTGATCTACCTTTTTGTGTATCCGTGGACGATGGGATCGCTACGACTCTCCGTCGGTGAAATCAAAACTAACTGGAATTTCTACCGTTAATCTTGACGAGAACGCAAGGTTTGGGCGATATAACAGCAAAATGTATAGTTAATTTGAGTGCTTTTCCACGAAATCAGCGATTTTGATGAAATTAACGGCAGGTTTTACTGTTCGTTGCGCGAAAGGACCATCTACGTCGAATTTAACGGTACTTTTTCCAGCTAATTATCATTGAGGATGTTTGTTGCTTCCGCCTCACCCGACTTGAGTCCTCAATAACCAAACCAGCCTTTAAGCAAAAACCAGATCACCGGCACCAATAAGGACGGCAGCATATTTAGCGTCTTCGCGTCGATGATCTTCAATATCGATAACCCTGAGCTGGCAATCAGCACGCCGCCGACAATGGAGATCTCCGTCAGCAATGGAGTCGTTAGAAATGTCGCTAAATAATCAGCGCTCATATAGATGGCCCCCTGCCATAAAAAGAGCACGACAGCAGTAAGGGCAATTCCGATGCCGTAACTGGAGGCCAGCACCATGGAGGTGACCAAATCCAGCGTGGCGTTCATGTACAGGTACGTATGATTCCCGTGCAGCGCGCTTTCGATCGGCCCAAGGATGGATAACGTGCCAATGCAGAAGAGCAGGATGGCCGTCGACAGTCCTTGTCCCAAATTCGAGGTGGAGAACCGCCCCACCAGCCGTTGGAATTTCCCGTCGATGTCCAGTGCAGTTCCGGCCAGACTCCCCGCCGCCAGGCTGATGATAAACAACACAGGGAATGTGCTGTCCTTCATATGGGTCACCGCAGCGTTAATGCCAAGCATGGTGGCAGCCAGACCGATGGCGGTAAATAGGGCGGTCTGATACGTCTCCTTCAGCCCTTTCTTAAAGATGCTGCCAAGCACACTCCCCGCCAATATGGCGACCGTGTTCACAATCGTTCCGATCATATTCCTGCTCCTATCCGTTCATAAGTTCTGTCCTCATTCATGATAACGTGTTGCCGAATAACCGTCTAGCGCCTCTCCTGGATGCCCCACCAGAATCTCCACATCGATGGTGATCTCAGTGGCCTCACGCTGTGTAAATGCCATAATCCGCTTCTGTTCCGCAGACCAGGCAAGCGGACTCATGCGCACAAGATCACGTAATTGTTCGGCCCTTAGTTGCTGGCGGTACTTCAACGGCGTAACTTCCATAACGGGAAAATGCCGGCGGAACAACGTGACCGTTTTCTCGTTGGAATAGATTCTTTTCTCATGGCCGTCATAGAGAGATGCCCGGAGTTCCCGCAAATAATCAGCGCCCGGGACGACCTTCACGACCACCCCTCCCGGTGCCACCATCCGCTGAAACTCGCCATAATTGGCTGGCGACATCAGGTTGAGCACCACTTGAACCGATTGATCCTGCAGCGGCGCATGGGCCAAATCCGAGACAATCCATAGGGCATTTGCCTCTTGCCGGGCAGCCAACCGGATAGCTTCTTTGGATAAATCGATGCCAACGCCTAACCCTTCCGGGCTATTCAACTGCCGTAATATCCCCTGCAAATGTGAGCCTTCTCCGCACCCCATGTCCGCCACGCGCGGAGCAGAAGCGGGGGCGCCTGCGTATGCGTGAATGACCCGAGCGATCGTTTCGTGCATGGGGGCATAGAGTTTGCTCTCCGCAATGATGCTCCTTCTAGCAGCAAACAGCTCTTTGTCATAATGGCTATGGACTGGATGAGACATCAGGTTGAGATAGCCTTGTTTTGCGAAATCAAAGGTATGTCTCTGAATGCATTCCAAGCTTCTTGGACCCGCTGCCTGAAAGCGTCCCCCGCATACCGGGCATTTTAAGATGGCGGCATATTGCATCGCACGTTCTGCGTCATTTCGTGATTGCGTCAATGTTTTCCCTTCCTTTTCCTCAATTGATCTCGGAAGCGGAGTAAACGGGAAAGACAAGCCCTGAACGTGAACCGAAGGCATAGTTATGCATGCTTATATACCCTGATGAACATAAAAAAAGAAAGGCAGAACTTTCCCGCCTTCCTTCATATCACGATTCGATCCCTAAATTTGAAGAGTTATGAAAAATGGGCAGACTGGTCCCGTTTACCCTGTTCCGGTGAACAGAGCCTTTGAACATATGAAATTACTTGTTCAAAGCGGTATGACGCAGTCTAATGAAATGCACCATTTAACCTAACCCACCTTTTTCATGAATTGCTGATCCATGTATATTATAAATGAATTCGATATGAATTCAACTTATCCCAAACGTTACTCCATCTATCTTCACTCTTTATAGGGCGGCGTAAATTTTGGTATACTGAGAACAAATCAACCAAGAACGGGGATCCAATGCGATGAAAGACCACGACATGCTGGCTGTACTGAAGGCCCTCTCA
Source organism: Paenibacillus sp. 3LSP (assembly GCF_032465655.1). NCBI lineage: Bacteria > Bacillati > Bacillota > Bacilli > Caryophanales > Paenibacillaceae > Paenibacillus > Paenibacillus sp. 3LSP. Next base: position 15,076 of record NZ_JAWDJI010000145.1, read on the forward strand.
AACGAAACCCGGCTCAACATCCTTTGTTGGCTGCGGGAGCCGGAGAATTTAGAGCCCGATCTGCCGGAGGTCATTAAGCAGGAGTTTCCGGGCAGCGTATGTGTCGGCTCGATTCAAGAAAAATCGGGATTAGCGCAATCCGTCATTTCTTCGTATTTAGCAAGTTTGCTAAAGAGCGGCTTGTTAGAATCCCGCCGATATGGGCAATATACGTATTACCGGTTAAATGAAAAAGGAATTGATGCCTTCTTGGAACAATTCGCCGCTAAGTTGAAGGCCAAAAAATAATCCAGCAGAATCTTTTTCAGCTTGCATATTCATCCGTTGATCTATATATTTAGATATATCTATACACGAGAGGAGAGATCCCTATGTCCATTTCTCAAACCGCTGCCGCTCTGTTTAAACCTTTTGAAGGCGGTGGACTGAAGCTTGCCAATCGAATTGTCATGGCGCCAATGACTCGTTCCTTTTCTCCAGGAGGTATCCCGGGGGCTAATGTCGCCGGTTACTATCGGAGAAGAGCGGAGAACGGCGTTGGCTTGATTATTACGGAAGGTACGGTGATCAACCATCCGGCAGCTCCTGCCGATCGGGATGTACCTCATTTCTACGGAGAGGAAGCGTTGGCTGGTTGGCAGCGAGTCGTCAATGAAGTGCATGAAGCCGGCGGCAAAATTGCCCCCCAAATTTGGCATACCGGTACGGCCCGCAAGCGAGAGACGTTCCCTGAGTCGGATGCCGATCCGATCGGACCATCCGGTCTCAGCCTGACCGGTGAGCAAGTCTCGGAACCGCTGACGAAGGAGGAAATTCGCGAGCTGATTCAGGCTTATGCTCAAGCTGCTGCAGATGCGAAGCGCCTTGGCTTTGACGCCGTCGAAATCCACGGGGCGCATGGGTATCTGATTGACCAGTTCTTCTGGGAAGTCACCAATAAACGGACGGACGAATACGGCGGCGACCTCATTGAGCGTACTCGATTTGCCGTTGAGGTAATCGAAGCTGTCCGTGCTGCGGTTGGGCCGGATTTCCCGATTATTTTCCGTTTCTCGCAATGGAAGCCTGTTGATTATAGTGCCAAGTTGGCCAAGACCCCAGAAGAGCTGGAACGCTTCCTAGCTCCGCTGAGTGCGGCTGGTGTTGATATTTTCCATGCCTCCACTCGCCGTTTCTGGGAACCGGAGTTCGCGGGCTCAGAGCTGAACTTGGCCGGTTGGACGCGCAAGCTGACCGGCAAACCGACGATCACTGTAGGTTCCGTCGGGCTGAACTCCGAGTTCACCAGCTTGTTCGAGTCAGGCAAAGGCGGAGAAATAACCGGTATTGAGCAGCTGATCGAGCGCCTCGAACGCGGCGAGTTCGACCTCGTTGCCGTTGGCCGCGCATTGCTCACCGACCCGGCTTGGGCGGCGAAAATCCGCGACGGCCGCGTGGATGAGCTGAAGCCATTTACCAAGGAAGCCCTCTCCACATTGAGCTGATCCCTTGCTTACCAAATGGAATCAAGACCTCTTCGAGATCTTCGAAGAGGTCTTTTTTAGGTTATCGCAAAATCGCTTCGATTTCGCTCATTTGGGATGGAGTCAACGGGCCAAATGAGATGGCCTTTGCCGCCTCCTCCACCTGTTTGACGTTTTTGAGCCCCGGAATCGGGATGGTACACTCGCTCTTCCCCCAGATCCAGGCCAGCGCTCCCTGCACCAGGCTGCGTCCGCCGGAGGTTAAAATTTCACGAACCGCATCCAGCTTCGCCAAATACTCCGGAAGCGGCTTGCCGTCTTTGAAATACTGTACCCACTCATGCCCGCTCCCGCGAACGTCATCTGCCGGAAGGCTCGATGCAGCCGTAAACTTGCCGCTCAGCAGCCCCATCGCCAGCGGGGAGTTGTTAATGCTGCTCAACCCGTGCCGCTCGCACAATTCGACCATGCTGCTATCATCGGAAAGCACATTCAAAGTATGCTGGATCGCAGCACCGGAGGACTTGCGGGCGAATTGCTCGGCATTCGCTGTGCTCCAGGTGCTCCATCCGTAAGCGCGGATGAGCCCCTCCTGTTTTAACCGTTCCAGCCCATCGATCGCCTCATCGAGTTGTTCTGACGAGAAATCCCCCGGGTGGATTTGATACAAATCGATGTAATCCGTACCGAGCCGTCTTAAGGAGGCCAGGCAAGCCCAACGGATATAATTGCGGGACATATCCAGCTTCGTAAATACGTTCCGGGTTGCGGCATCATACGTAAAGCCAAACTTCGTAGCGATCACAGCGTCCTGCCGCCGCCCTTGCAGCGCCTGTCCCAGGATTTCCTCGCTGTGACCGGTGCCGTACACATCCGCTGTATCAAAGAAATTAATCCCCTGATCCAGCGCCGTTTGAACAGCCCGGATCGACTCCTTATCGTCGACCTCTCCCCAACCATCCGGTAAGCCGTCCAGCAGGAAAGGTCCCCCGATGGCCCATCCGCCGAATCCGAGCGGGCTCACCTGAAGCCCGGAGGAGCCGATCGTTTTCTTATTCATTGCTTGATCCCTCCATCTTCCATTTGATTTCCATCACAGTATAATAGAGATAATCGGTTCTTTTTAGAGCCACTTTTTGATTATTTTTAGGAACCAATTTCCCGAAGGGAGGGGGAGTAATCATGTACGGAATTCAACTGGATCCGGCTTCAGAACTAACGATGACGGCCCAGCTTTGCCGGCAAATCCGGCAAAATATTGAACGAGGTGAATGGGGGGAAGGAATGCGGCTCCCTCCCACCCGCAAGCTGGCCGCAGAATTTGGGATTGCCCGGAACGTGGTGATCGACGCGTATGAGCAGCTCATTGCCGAAGGCTATTTGATCGGCCAAACCGGTTCCGGCACCTATGTGGCAAGTGGAATTCGGACGAGCCTTGCCAGCGCTGGCGAAAGTGAGGGAGAGGAACTGGAGATGGAGCGGTTGGGATGGGAGGGAGAGGCATCTTCCGATTCCGAGGGTTTGATCGATTTCGAGATCGGCACGCCGGATTTGCGCCATTTTCCTCGGAAGCTATGGGCTAAATATTTAAAAGAAGCGGCGGAGGTAATCCCCTCCACCTCCCTCGATTACGGCGACATCCGCGGGGAAGAAGCGCTGCGAAAGGAGATTGCCGCCTACCTCTACCGAACGAGAGGCATGCGTTGCCAACCGGGGCAAATCATGATTGTATCCGGCTCCTCGGAAGGCTTTGCCCTCATTGCCCAGACGCTGCGGGACCGTTTTGACGCCGTGTACTTGGAGGATCCGACGATTGAGTTCACGCAGCATATTTTTCGCAAAGTTGGCTATCGGATCTCGCCGGTCGCTATCGACAGCGCCGGAATGAAGGTGCATGAGCTGCGCGAATGGGAGCCGGGACATCTCATGCTGCTCACGCCCTCGCACCAGTTTCCGGGCGGCGGTATTCTGCCGATTCAGCGGCGACAACATGCCGTCCGCCTCGCAGAGGAAGCGGCCTCCTATCTCATCGAGGACGATTATGATGGTGATTTTCGATTAAAGGGAGTTCCGATCCCGCCGCTTTATACCTTAAACCCGGGTCGCGTGATATACGTTGGAACGTTCAGCAAGACGCTGGCGCCCGGATTGCGTCTCGGCTTCCTGGTTCTCCCGGTTCATCTCGTTCGGCCCATGGCTGACCTGCGCGAAGCTCAGAATCTCCGTCCCCCGTCGATGCTGCAAATTGCGCTGGCGATGTTTATGCGGGATGGCTGCTTGGACCGGCATATTCACAAAATGAAAAAAAACTACCGACAGCGGCGCCAGCTATTGATCGAAGCAATACAACACCATTTCGGCGCGCGTGCGGTTATTCAAGGGGATGAAGCCGGCATGCACCTGATGGTTGAGTTTCGCGGGATTCCTGCAGGTCTCGATTGGTCCAAGTCCCAGGCCTACGGCGTACGCGTATATGGGGTCGAGGACTACTGCCTCATCCAAGGCAACTATACGCGGCATATTTTGCTTGGCTATGGCAATCTCCCTGAGGTGAAGATCGAACTGGGAATTGAACGGTTGCGAAGCTTTCTAGAGGAGTATGCTTATCGAGATTGACACCGGCCTGCGAAGTGAATTCATAAAGGATCGAAGGGACGCTCGCTATCCTTTCTTTTACCGTTCATTCTCAATATGTTAAGATAAGGGATAAAGGAGGATTTACTATGGCACGAAGCAAGGAATTTGATGAGAACGAGGTGCTCCTTAAAGCAATGCGTCTATTCTGGGAGCAAGGTTATGAGAAGACTTCGCTGCAAGACCTCGTCGAGCATATGGGGGTTCATCGCCGCAGCTTATACGACACGTTTGGCGACAAGCACACGCTGTACCTCAAAACGATGGAGAAGTATGCACGGATTACGAATGCTGCCATTAAGACGGAAGTCCAACGCGGCCGGACGGCGTTAGAATCCATCCGTTTGATTTTTGATTATTTGATTGAGACCAATGGCGATCAACCGATCGGCTGCTTCTTTGTCAACTCAGCGACGGAGCTGGCCTACCGAGACCCTGAGGTCAGCAAATTAACGAGCGAGCTGTTCGGCAATGAAGAGCAGTTGTTGACTGAGCTTATCCAACAGGGACAACAGGCGGGAGATATCTCACCCGGATTAGACCCTCGCCTGCTGGCGTCCAGTTTGCATGCGACGATGCTCGGAATCCGCGTTATGCGTCGCACTTCCACGGATAAACAGAAGCTCCATCAAATTGCCGAGGTTTCGATGGAGATGCTGAAGCCGTCGTGAGGATTCTTTGCCGTCTCCCCACGGATGAACTCTGCTGAAGCATGGAACATCCAGGTCTTCTGCTGGATCCGGGCTGGAACGCCCCCTCCGTTCCACCCTATCAGCTAGCAAGGTTCCACGCTTCTATTTCCCCTCTATCTTGGGCTTTCCCCTCCTTTGATGTTCAAGGTCATCACCTCATCTCCTTATTCTATCCGCAGATATACACAGAACCTGCGCAATTGTATCCGAGGATGGTCGCTGATCCAAACGAACTGAAGTAACATAGAGATCAGACCAAAGAACAATCGAAGGAGGCCACACCCCGCGATGAATACACAAATCATTATTTTCGCACTTCTCGCTTTTTTTATATTGCACCGCGTCTATCGCCGCCTACGGCGAAATTTTGGATGGCAACCGCTGAATTCGCGCAGGTTACAAGTGTCTACCGTGATCATGACGATCTTTGGATTCATCCTGTTCATCTCAGGCTCGTCGCATATAAGCAGTCTAATCTCTGACCTAGCAGGAACCGCCCTCGGCATCATTCTAGCAACCTGCAGTGCGGCGATGACCCGATTCGAACAACGCGAAGGACGATTGCATTACATGCCAAATTTGTGGATCGGAATGATTGTCACCCTATTGTTTTTGGTAAGATTCTTGTTCCGATTTTACGTTGCATTCACCCAAACCGGCGTTTCCTCTGCAGAGCAATGGCAAGGAATCACCGGCGGTTGGACCGCCGGGTTGATGTTCGTGATGATCTCTTACTACGCAACCTACAACCTCTTCCTGCTGCGCAAACAAAAGGCAAAGATGGCAGAACCCAGCGTGTAGGCGCCAATCATCCAGCCGGCAATGCCCGTATCCACACCAAATTGATCCTGCAGCGTAGGCAGCAGCGGCGAGATGAGAAAGGTGTCGGTCCCAATCATAAACATGATACTAAAGAATAGTATCGTAAATCTGAACATGACATTCGATCACTCCTTGTAGCGTCTGGTGAGATTCCTTGTTTATGATAAGGGATAATAGTGACAGATCCTGTCATAAATCAATGAACTCTCTTCGCAAGTTACAAGAAGTGGGATCGAACATCACAGAGCTCAACGAATGAAGTTATTTCTTATAATCAATTATCTGAATCAAATTGCCGCAAGTATCGTCGAAAATCGCGATGGTGTTCTCGCCCATTTGCGTCGGCTCCATCGTGAACTTCACCCCCAGCTTCAATAAGCGTTCGTACTCTTGGTGAGTGTCTGCAACTCCAAACATCGTGGCCGGGATGCCATCGGCGAACAATTTCTGTTGATATTCTCTCGCAGCAGGATGGTCATTGGGTTCGAGCAAAAGCTCGGTCCCGTCTTGCTCCTCGGGCGATACCAACGCGATCCATCTAAATTTTCCGGCAGGAACGTCGTGCTTTTTTACAAACCCTAGGGTTTGGGTATAAAACTCTAACGCCTTGTCCTGATCTTGAACGAATAGGCTTGTCACCACGATTTTCATTGGAATTCTGCCTCCTTATTTTTCCCTTAAGTAGTTAATGCACCACCTGTCTCAATCAAAGTCTTCATCCCGGACAATACGATCGGCAATCCCTCTTCCAATATACGCGAAGTCACGGGAGCTTCCTCGAACTCGTCGTGTACCACAGTCACTAACGTTACCCCGGCGAACTCGGCATGCGGCTCGATTTCCCAAGTTAATCGTGAAGGCTTCTCCTCCGTGGTCTCGGGTTGGATCAGCAGCTGCCAGGACATCACCAGCCGACGAGGCGGCTCTACGGCAAGAAATTCCCCTTTGGCCTGCACCTGCCCTTGAGGATTCCATATCTCATACGGGCAACCCGCTTTGAGTTCGCCGCGAAGTGACCCGTTATACCAATATTTTGAGGTTAGCGAAGGATTGGTCAGCGCGTTCCAGACCTGTTCCAGACTGGTCTTGATCGCAATGCGGCTGACATGTCTTGGCTTTGGCTCCATGGCTGGTTCACTCTCCAACTCTTTTTTTAGCAAACTTAATCCCGATACCCATGGCTCGGCGTACTTGCTTACCCACCTATCGTAGATTTGGCGTATGGATGCAGGGTTCAAGTAGTGATATTTCTCCCGGCCCACCTTCCGGGTCGTCAGCAAACCCGCTTCTTCCAGGATTCGTAGATGCTTCATGACACCGAAACGGGACATCTGCAGATGCGCACAGAGATCGTTTAACGTTCGGCCATCCTTCTCATATAGCAGATCGAGCAACGTGCGTCGGCTCGGATCCGCCAGCGCTTTAAATATATCGTCCATCAGGACATGCCTCCATGACGTCCACAAAATAGTGGGCAAAAAATGTCTTTATAACCATTGACATGTTACCATATAGTAACATATATTAAAAGTGACCATTGGGTCACATGTTTGTATTGCAGCGCATGATGTCCGCCGGCGGACATCCTAGAGATGGCATGACAACCTGGAGGTGATTTCTCAACTGAAGCTCGCTTATTTCGTTGCCATCCTGAATGCGACAGTGATTGGCATCACTTTTCTATTGGTCAAACTGACTTTGGCTTTCGCCAATCCCGTGGATACGTTGACTTATCGCTTTGCTGTAGCATTTATCGTTTTCCTTGTTCCTGCGTTGTTTGGATTCGTCAAATTGGGCTTTCGTGGAAAACCGATATTTTCCCTACTGTTGCTCGCTGCGTTGTACCCGATCGCTTACTTTATCTTGCTAACCTTTGGGCTTCAGCATGCGAGTTCCGCAGAAGGGGGCATCATCAGCGCCATGACGCCTGCGGTCACGATGCTATTTTCGCCTCCCTTTTCTTGAAAGAAAAAAACTCCTGGATGCAGAAGCTCTCTCTTCTTCTGTCTGCAGGCGGCATTGTGTTCATATATATGATGAATGGCAGCAGCAACTGGTCGCACACAGCCGGAATCGTCCTGCTCCTTCTCGCCTGCATTACGTTAGCCGGGTATAATGTGCTGGCCCGAGTGGTCACCCAGCATTTTAGCGCCATGGAGATCAGCTTCTTTATGATGGGGGGCACCTTCATTTCCTACTTAGCAGTATCGCTTGGCAATCACCAGCTTAACGAATAAAGTGAGGTCGTAACGATGCATATTACCCTGATCGCCGGAAGCAACCGGCACCATGCGATTAGCACAAGTATTCTTCGCTATATCGAAAACCTGCTGAAATCGAACAATATTCCCGTCTCATTTATTGATTTGGCGGCTGTGCAGCTACCGCTCTTTTCCCCTGATTCCGAGGTTGTTCCTAAGGAAGCGGAGCTTCTGATCACTTCGGTTGAACATGCCGACGGCATTATCCTGGGCACTCCTGAGTATCATGGTTCCATTTCCGGCACCTTAAAAAATGCACTGGATTACCTGGACAACCGCCACGTGGCAGGGAAGCCGTTCTTAACGGTGAGCTCGGCAGGTGGTCCTCTGGGGGTTAGTTCACTTCTCCATTTGCAGAGCATCATTCGGAATCTGCATGGCATCCATTGTCCGGAATGGATCTCCGTAGGGGAAGGCCAATCGATCTTTGATCCAAATGGGGTTCCGCAAGATAAGGAGATTCTCGGGCGCATTGATCAAGCTGTTGAGCAGTTTATCGCATTTGTAAAGAAACTGGGACATGACAGCAAGCATTCTGAGAAAGTGATGATGGAAACATGAGGATGACCCCCGCCGAAATCAAAGCTTACTTAAAAAGAATCGGGATCGCAGACGTCCAACCGCCAACCCTTGACTATCTCACCCAGCTTCACAGAGCCCATGTGTCGACCATTTCCTGGCAGACTATCGATATCGTTGCTGGCAGACCCACTCCAATCGATCTTCATGAGTGCGTCCGTCTGATGTTGAGCAACCGAAGCGGGTATTGTTTTCACTTAAACGGTGCGTTTGGCGTTCTGCTTCATTCCCTCGGTTACCGTGTGTTTTGGCATCGAGCCGGTGTCCAGCCGCCAGGGCAGGAACCGCGCATTAACTCCTTTCACCTCGGGCTCACTGTCAGCTTGACCAATGAACAGCAGCAAGAACAACGATACATCATCGACGTGGGGTTGGGTGATATGCCCTATGAACCGATTCCGCTGCAGATGGGCACTTACGAGCAAGGTCCGTTGGTGTATCAAGTCGAGAAGTCCGGCGTGGTGGAAGGCGGTTGGCGGCTTGTTCACGCCCCAAACACATCGTTTGCGGGTGTTGATTATGCCCCGGATGAATTAGAGAACCTGGAAGAGTTTAAACCCAAGCATGAATTTTACAGCCGATCGCCGGAGTCGCCCTGGATTCAGCTATTTCTTGTTCGGCATAGACACGCCACCGGCAGTAATGAACTGAGAGGATGTATATGGACCAAGCGAGACAGCAAGGGCATCGAAAAAACAGAACTTCGCACCAAATCCCAATGGCTGGAAATGCTGGGAGACGTGTTTCAGGAGCATCTGGTCAGCTATAGCCAGCTAGAGCGCGATGAACTATGGAAGCAAGTGTGGAAATATCATGAGGAGTGGAAGATGGTAAATATGAAATAAAGAGGGGCAACCCCCAAAAATGAAACAGCGGTGGACCAGGACTTGCAAAATAAAGTCTTAGCCTGCCGCTGTTCCTTTTGTGTCTAACCTGTCCAAAAGTTATGTTCGGTTAGATAGCTTTTTATGAAACATTTCATCTAATAACATGATTTCTGCTTTTTGGCTGACGGCATGGTTCCCAAGCTTTACATCAATGATAAAGTCATTGGTCAGCATCTGGCGGTAACGGGAGATCATCTCGTCGTCGGGCATTTCACCCATTGCCTTCGTTTCGGCTGGGATTACCGGAATTCCGGCTTGCTCTACCAGGCGAAGATTTTGCTTCATCTCTGCAGCGATCTTGCTTAGCGTACTCACACTTCTTGCCGACTCTACATCCATCATGCCGTCATTGGTATAGAAATGCTTGTTGACGATTGCTAATGCAGCATGGGAAATATGGAAGGCTTGAATGTCTGGTTGGATTTCATAGTGTAAATTTACCGATTCAAGGATTTGGGTAAGCTCTTTCACTCTTTCGGTAATCTGTCCATTGATTTCGCCAAAAATGGTGCCTTGATGTTTTTCAGAACCAAATTGGGCGTATAGAACATCTTCTTTAATGTCTCCGCCTGCACCCGGGAATCCGGGGAGCAACCGATCTCCCACGATATCAAGCCAGCGGTCATATCCAACGGTGTTCGTCAAGGTGACAATGGCTTTGCTCTGATTATGCTTGAGCGCAGTAAGGGCCGATTCGGCTTGGTCGAATCGTACGGGAACGAAAATAAAATCATAGATGTCGTCGTTTTCTAGCTTCTCAATCGTCTTGATAGGCAGTTGCTTAACGACCCCAGCTTCATTGTATAGCAATCCCTTTTGTTGCAGTAGTTCCAGTCTCTTTCCTCTCGCCAAGACGGTGACGTCTAATCCATATTGTGCAAAACGGAGGGCGTACACACTGCCAATCACACCAGCACCAAATATCAAAAGTCGAGGTTGTTTCGAGTTCATGATGTTCCTACCTTTCTGGAAGATACTCGACATAAATTGCTTAAGCAACATCTGTCTGATAAAATCGTAGTACACCAAGATCATGAGTTCAACAGACAGATTCACGAGGACGTTGCCTAAGCAACACATTTGGATATTTGATGTTTTAGAGGGGGACAGGTTTATGGTTAATCCGCAAGATCCAAGGGTCATGCGCACACGACAATTCATCCGAGAAGCATTCAGAGAATTATTGCGGAGTAAAGACTTTGATGCGATATCCATCAAAGATATCACCCAGCAAGCTGCTATTAACCGCGCCACCTTTTACGCCCATTATGAAGATAAATATGCGTTGCTTGAAGAATACACCGAACAGTTTTTCCATGACATGGTTCCCGAGGAAGTGATGAACGCGCAGGAGTTCACAGCTGAAATCTGTGATCAGTTGATCTTGCTGACATACCGCTACATTGTGGATTTTTATCAGATCTGCAGAATGGATTCTAAATCGATTGCGAAGCTTGTGGATGAAATGATAAAGAAAATGTTGCAGCAAACGATCGAAAGCATTCTTTCCAAAGGGCACTCTACAGACCACCGCCATACCAAGATCGTTTCGGCTATGACAGCCTCAGCAATCTATGGCGCAGCCCACCGTTGGTTAACGGTTGGGGAAAAGAATCGAACCGATTTATTAGTAGACATGGTTCGACCTTATATCATGGAAGGCTTGGGAGTTCTCACCAACGGCAGGCAAAAATAAAGCGGGGTTGCTATGGCAACCCCGCTTTATTTATATTTATTGTTGGGTGAAAATAAAGTATTAGACTGAGAAGCTCTTCACTAACTTCTCAATTTCTCCGTTCTCAAACATATCTTCTATATACTTCTTAGGCTTACCATGTTTAAAGAACGACATTAAACTTGCAGCACTTTTTACCTTTTTTTCTTTTTTTATTATTTTTTCAATGATTTCTAAAGTTAGTTCGTAGTAAGCCCAAATATTATCAATCTTATCCTCTGAAAACTCGAATTCAAGAATTTCATGTATTTTCTTAAACACATATAATATATAGTATGTGGCATATAATAAATATACTCTTGTGGGTTGGTAATTTGAATCAGCTGCGTTCTTTTCTCTCCAAATGTCTTTTTGCTCTTCTATTCTACCATAAAGTAAATATGGTAACAGAAGTTTGCTTGCGTTTATTTCATCATTAAATACTTCATCATATTTATCTGAAAATATTCTGCTCTTGTTATTTTTCGCCTCACTCGGCAACTCATTATAAAAAGCCATCAAGACCTGACCTGCTTTTTCCGCATCTATCCTCAAATTTTTGGCCTTATAGCTAAATTGGTTCTTCTTCCTTTCATAGAAGTATCCTTTTGAGTTAAGTTCTACTTCAAGTTTAATTTGCATATAATCAATAGCTCTAATATCCCTACTACTGACAGGGTTTTGACTATTGGTATATTCGGCTATTCGTGTTGTTAATTGGTCATTTTCAGTCTCATAAATTCGTACCAACAAATCGATGTCATCCAAACAAGACGTATCTTCTTTAAATGCCTCAAACAAAGCATGTAAGGTTTGACTACCATTAACAACCTGTATATTTTCTAATTCGACTATCGGAGCTCTCCTCTGATCGTATTTAAATTTATCGCAAGTAATCGTTATACCGTTGTTATAGTAAAAAAAGCGATGCCGCTCATCGGAAAGGGCTGTATCCTTAATATTTCTGTTAATCTTCGTTCTTTGCTTTAAATACACTCTAACATTGTCTTCAAAGGCATCCTCAAGAATATCAAATTGAGACATCGATGCATAATCCTCAAGATCTGCCCGATCTCTTAAAGCATCATTTTCAAGAATAATTCTAACTAAGTCTTTAGCATCAAAATTTGCTATGAGAGCTCGAATATCACCGTACGACTTTTCAAAATAATTCTTATCTATGGCTCGTATTTTAGCATTTACTTTTCTTTTTCCACGTCGAGTGATTAAATTTACCCATTCAGTAATTAGATGCTCTTTTATGTTGCAACTAGAAAATAAACGTAGTTCGTCTTCAAATCTCCGCTTTTCTTGAGATTCCAGCCCATGATAGAGATTAGAACATAGGTGAATTGTAAACTCTGGATTCTGGGTCCTGAAAATTTCCCATATCTCTTCAGTTTTTAATCTTAAAGAAGGATTAATATGATCAAGCATAGACGTATTTTGCTGCATCACTCCACTTAAATAACCAAGAATTTTGTCTACTTCCCCAGACGGGAAGTTACTTTTAGTTTTCTCAAATTTCTCTGTGAATTTGAAGTTGAACAGATGGATATGGGCCCTTGAACCCGAATCATCAATATAAACCACATCTATACCACGATCATGTCCCCCTTCTTTCTGATTTATTTTCAGAAAATGATTATCAGTAAGCGCATCCTTAATTTCATCATCTTGCAAATTGTAAAGTGTGTTCATGACAAAAAAATAAAAAGCCTGCGTTCTATCCGGAAGAGAGAAATCTTCTTTTATCTTGTCAACATAAGTATTTATCAGCGAGAAATCTTGTAGGGAATATCTTTCTGACACAGAACAAGCCTCCTCAAATAATCATTTATCTCAACCTACATCATAAATTCAATTCTGAGGTAAAATCGGGTACAGCATGTTTAGAAAGGGACGCAACAATCAATATATACGCTGCGTCCTGTTGACATTTAATATTTAAACTCTTCCGTTTCCGCCTGCGCCATCAATTCAGCTTGCTGAAGCACTAAATCAATTGCCATCTTTTCCAGATCCGGCGGGTATCCGTACTTCTTCAACAGCCGCTTGACCGTAATTCGCATCTGAGCCCGTACATTCTCACGAAGCGTCCAGTCGACTTTGATGTTGCTTTTGATCGCTTGGGTCAGTTCATGTGCGATCTGCTTCAGCATCAGATCGCCCATCAGTTCTTTGGCCGATTCGTTCGAAGCTAAAGCTTCGTAAAAAGCCAGTTCTTCCTTGACCAGACCGAGATCTTCGCCGCGCTTGACAGCTTCGTTCATTTCTTTGGCCATTTGAATCAGTTCTTCGATGACCTGAGTCGTCTCAATGGTACGGTTGTTGTATTTCCGGATCGCTTCCTCCAGCATCTCAGAAAATTTCTTCGATTGCACAATACTGGTCCGGGAAACGGCCTTCACTTTCCCCTGAAGCAGCCTGCGGAGAAGTTCCACAGCCAGATTTTTCTGCTTCAACCCGCGCACATGTTCGAGAAACTCATCCGAAAGTATCGCAATGTTCGGTTTCTGCAAACCTACAGCTTCCAGAATATCGACAACTTCATCGGATACGACCGATTTCGAAATGAGCTGATTCAACTCGGCGTCGAGCTCTTTCGTCGTTTTCTTCCTATTCTCATCAGTTATCAACTTAATAATACCAGATTTTACCGCCTTGAAGAAGCTAATTTCGAGATTAACTTCCTCAGCTGCGGGAGTCGTCGCGCAAAGCGAGAAGGCTCTTGCTAATTCCGTCGTCCAATTTAGGAAGTTCCGCTTGCTCTCTTCACCCAATCCAAGTACGTAATCGACCGTCTCAACAATGGCCTTCATCCGTTCGGATGCTTTCTCCGAAGCAAATTTGCTGTAGTCATACCCATGAAGCAATTCACGGATAAGTTGCAGTTTTTCCAGCATAAAGTCAGCGGCTTGGTCCGTGTCGATGCCGGCAGTTTTGCGGTCGTTTTCCGTATATTGTTGCAGCGCCGATTTCAGCAAATCCGCTATTCCGATGTAATCGACAATCAAACCACCCGGCTTGTCGCGGAATACCCGATTCACACGGGCGATCGCCTGCATCAGGTTATGGCCTTTCATCGGCTTGTCGATATACATCGTATTCATGCTCGGCACGTCAAACCCGGTCAGCCACATGTCACGGACAATGACGATCTGAAGCGGATCGTTCACATCTTTCATACGTTTCGCAAGATGTTCACGGCGCCGCTTGTTGCCGATAAACGGTTGCCACTCCTCCGGATCGCTGGAACTACCGGTCATGACGATCTTGATCTTGCCTTCATTGTCGTCATCACTATGCCAATCCGGTCGGAGAGCAACAATCGCTTTGTACATATCGATGGCAATCCGCCTCGACATCACAACGATCATCGCTTTGCCGAAGCCGGCTTTCTGCCGCTGCTCGAAATGTTCGACAACATCCTGAGCGACTTTCTTAACCCGCTTCTCCGTACCGGCCAACGCTTCTAGCCGAGCCCAACGCGACTTCAAACGCTCCCGCTGCGTATATTCCTGATACTCCGTAATTTCCTCATACTCGCTGTCGATGACTGGGCGCTCCGCCTCCGACAACTCCAGGCGGGCAATTCGACTTTCGTAATAGATTTTGACCGTCGTTCCGTCTTCTACAGCTCGGGTCATATCGTAAATATCGATGTAGTCACCAAAAACGGCAGGCGTATTTTTGTCTGTCAACTCTACCGGTGTTCCGGTGAAACCGATAAAGGAAGCGTTCGGCAACGCATCGCGCATATACTTGGCATAGCCATACTTGATTGTCGCCCCGTCTTCCCCGGCAACCATTTCCGCCTGAAACCCGTACTGGCTGCGATGGGCTTCATCTGCGATCACAATCACATTGCGTCGTTCCGTAAGCACAGGATACTTATCTTCATTTTCATCAGGGGTGAACTTGTGGACCGTTGTGAAAATGATCCCGCCCGACTCCACCGACAACAGTTCGCGCAGATGGGCCCGATTCTCCGCTTGCTGAGGCGTTTGCCTGAGCAAGTCCTTCGACTTGCTGAACGTGCTGAACAACTGATCGTCCAGGTCGTTCCGGTCCGTCACCACGACGATCGTCGGGTTGTTGAGCGTCAGCACGAGTTTGCCAGCGTAGAATACCATGGACAAGCTTTTACCGGAGCCTTGCGTATGCCAGATTACGCCGATTTTGCGATCCCCTTCGTCCATCGTCGCACGTTCCGTACTTGCAATTGCCTTGTTGGTGGCATGGTATTGGTGGTATCCCGCCAATATTTTGAACAGATGCTCCCCATCGGTCTGAAACAGCACGAAATGCTTGATAATGTCGAGCAACCGACTTTTCTCGAACATCCCTTTCACAAGCACTTCAAGCTGGGGCAGGGAGGAGGGCGCCACGTCATCGCCGTCGATCGTGCGCCACATCATAAACCGGTCTTCATTGGCGGTCAGCGTGCCGACCCGCGCATTCACACCGTCACTGATGACCAGAAACGAATTGTAGGTGAACAGGGACGGTATCGCGCCTTTATAGGTCTGCACCTGATTGTAGGCGTCGCTGATCCCGACTTCTTCGTTGGAGGCGCTTTTCAATTCAAATACGGCGATCGGCAATCCGTTCACGAACACGACGATATCCGGGCGCTTCTCTCCCTGATTTTCGACGACGGTAAACTGGTTGACAACCAGAAAGTCGTTGTTGTCGATCCGGTCCGGGTCGGTGTCGAACAGCCAAACTTTTTCTGTCGGATATTCGCCGTTGGCGGCTTGATACTGCACGTCGATCCCATCGGTAATCATCTTCTGGAACGCCTTGTTATTGATCAGCAGGCTGGGACTGCGCGGCACTTCAACGACCTTGATCGCTTCCTCTATCGCTTCCCGCGGCACATGTTTGTTGATACGAATGAGCGAATCGCGCAACCTGTCTTTCAGGATGACGTCATGGTAAAACTGTCGTTCGGGATACTCGCCTTCGGGGGAGATATCCGGGCCGTAAGCTTTCTCGTAGTTCAGTTCCTCGAACCATTCCAGCGCGGCCTGCTCCAGATCGCTTTCGGTGTAAGATGTGGTATAGTAGGCCATGTTGCACCTCCTTTGGATTAGGGTTGATAGATTGCGCTACTCTCCGCAACCATTGGCAGATCGGGAGCGTTATGATCCTGCTCGACAGGGACACGGATCTCGCCAGACATCAGTTTGGGGAGAAGGGTGTCGCGGATTTGGGTTAAATCTTCATTTTCTTCTTCACGCTTTTGTGTTAATCTCCCTATCGGTTCAACGATCTCATTAAACTTCGCAAGGACATTTTCTGTAGGGATAAGAACAGGCACTCGCTTCATTTCTGTCCCGGATATCTCCTTAAAGGTTGAGCCCGATGCACGACTTTCAATCGTCTCAACATTACTCTTCAAGAGATAATAGACGAATTCTGAACCAACATGTTTGAATGGAATAACGGACTTAAATCCCTGATTTGTTGTAACTTCATTTTTAGCTATTGCAATATAACCAATAGGAGCTCGCGAACTAAATAAAACTGTCCCTTTCGGTAAAAGCTTTACACTGGAGTTGCAAAACCCTTTCTGTGTAATATCTATTTCGCCGCGCGAGATATATTTGTTGTTAGTTTTCGATAGATCTTTAGGAGTGATCCAAGGAATGCCTCTAACGGTATAAAAGTCTTCGTTTTTCTTAGAAGGCGTTGCTCCTCCGGCAACCTCACCAAGTTCACTAATTGTCCCCTGCTTCCACCCCTTCGGAATGAGCCCCAATTCACTTTCCTCAAACTCGCCGCCGCTGGACTTATACGGTTCGCCGTTTTCATTCGGAAACTCAAAGTCCACAAACCATCGTTTAAAAAGGGCTTGGGCCATCTCTTCAAGGTTTTTGTTGATGGCGTTGTTAAGTTCGATTTTTAAATCAATAACAAATAGTAAATCTGCGATCCCAATCTGATCCTCATAGTCAGGAAGTTCTATCTCAATTTTTTCAATCATTGAAGCATTTAAACTAGACCTTGTTGTTAGTGTCGAGAAACTTGTAATTTGATTTCTAACTTTAGGTGAACGCAGATAATATCCAATGAATTTTTCATATATTTTAACGGCTACACTAGGTTTTAATCTTAATCTTTTTGTAAATCCATTGAATGTCGCCTCGGGGTAATCTTTTAAGGCGACAGAACTCATGCCAAGTTCATGTTGGGTTTCACTGGTTCTAGTTAAAAAAATATCTCCCTTTTTTATAGAATACTTATCCCTTTCCTTATCTGTTGTGTTTGCCAAGTTATCCAACTTGTTAGGGAGGAAATAGTTATTAAACACCTCTTTGAACGTAAGAAAAGGATAACCAAACCCAAACTCACTGCGACTTTTTGATAATCCCGACGAAATATTATAGATTTCTCCAAGTTTATACTTTCTAAATAAACAACAATCCTGCTCTGCATTAAAACTCAAACCCGATCCCCCCAAGCCGCTTGCGAATTTCGTCCTCCAACTGCCTAGACTTGGCAAACTGCTCCGCCAGTTCCGATGTCAATCGCGCCATTTTATCATCGAACGGTTCTCCGTCTTCTTCCACATCTTCAATGCCTACATAACGCCCCGGTGTCAGGATATACTCGTGCTCTTGTACCTCTGCAAGTTTCGCCGCTTTGCAGAAGCCTTTCACATCCTCATACGTCCCGGCTTCCGGTTGTCCCCACCATGCGTGGTACGTATCGGCGATCTTCCGGATATCCTCCGTACTCAACTCGCGATGTGTCCGATCCACCATATGTCCCATCTTGCGGGCATCGATGAACAGGATTTCACCGCGGCGGTCCCGAAGGCCCTTTGACGCTTTATTTTTGGCAATGAACCAAAGACAAACCGGAATTTGCGTGGAATAGAACAATTGACCCGGCAAGGTGACGATACAATCGACCAGATCGGCATTAACCAGCTTGCTGCGAATCTCAAACTCCGCCGTCGTACTTGTCGACATGGAGCCGTTCGCAAGTACAAAGCCTGCAACACCGCTGGGCGCAAGCTTGTTCACGATATGCTGAATCCACGCATAGTTTGCGTTACCAGCGGGAGGTACCCCATACGTCCAGCGAGTGTCATCTGTCAGCCGTTCACCGCCCCAATCGCTGATATTGAATGGCGGATTCGCCAGGATGTAATCGGCCTTCAGGTTTTTATGTAAATCATTGTGAAACGTGTCCGCATGATGCTCTCCAAGATTGCCGTCGATGCCGCGAATAGCGAGGTTCATTTTGCACAACTTCCACGTTGTTGGATTCGACTCTTGCCCATACACCGCGATATCGCCGATGCGTCCCTGATGTTCCTCTACAAACTTCTCACTCTGCACGAACATGCCGCCGGACCCGCAGCAGGGGTCGTATACGCGGCCCTTGAACGGCTGAATCATCTCAACGAGCAGGCGCACAACGCTGTTCGGGGTGTAGAATTCGCCACCATTCTTGCCTTCCGCGCTAGCAAATTTGCTAAGGAAGTACTCATATACCCGACCCAAAACATCCTTCGAGCGGCTCTCTTCATCGCCGACCTTGAACGAGAACAGGTCGATTACTTCGCCAAGGCGGGTTTTATCCAGCGCTGGCCTAGCATAATCTTTCGGCAGTACGCCTTTCAGCGACGGATTTTCCTTCTCGATGGCAATCATGGCATTGTCGATGATCTGCCCGATATCCGGCTTCTTCGCGTTATCCTTGATATGGCTCCAGCGCGCTTCCTTCGGTACCCAGAATATATTTTCTGCCACGTATTCGTCCCGGTCCTCCGGATCAGCATACGGTTCATTTTTCAATGCTTCATATTTTTCTTCAAACGCATCCGACACATATTTCAGAAATAGAAGGCCAAGCACTACATGCTTATACTCCGCTGCATCCATACTGCCGCGCAGTTTATCGGCCATGCTCCATAATTTTTCCTCGAATCCAATGTTCGCTGTTGCCATGATCCTAATTCCTCCTCAGTAGAGTTCCTCGTATAACTGGCTCTTCACTTGTTCCCAGCGATTCATCGCTTCCCGAACAACTTCTTTATATCGTTCTTTTTCCCGTATATATTGCTCTATTAACTCGTGCTGCTTATCTTCCGGTACCAGAGGCAATTCCAATTCTGCCACATCCGCCGGGTTCAGATTCATTACAGTCGTCCCCCGCTGGAAGCTTTGAATAAGGGCCGTCCCGACCGGACTTTCCAGAAACATTTTGGCAAAATGGCTCTTGATTGCCGACTTGAATCGAATCACGATCATATTCGAGGAGGCGATGACTACCCCTTGGGTCTCCGGAAACACAGCCAGCTTGTTCACGGTGCCGCGGCACGTCATAACCAAGTCGCCTGGGAGAATCTCGTAACGCTTCACTTTCCGCTCTTCCTCGTCAATCGTTTCAAGCTGATCCAAAAGCACTTCGCCGTCATCCAGATTGGATATATTCAGCACCTTAATGTTCCCGGGCTTTAGATCCTGCTTAAGAATCGATTTTCCCCGAAAAATTTCTGCCACATCGCGCAACTTCACTTTCGGGGTTGCCGCCTGCTGAAACGAACGAAGTATATCCTGATCTTCATCCAGCAGCAGTTCGATTCGCCAATGATCCAGCTCTCGGAACCGATCCGGATGGATGGTAATCTCCCGTTCCCCCACAAGCTTTGACTTCTCCATATGGAGTCGCCCGAGGATCACCTCTTCCACAGGCACTTTGCCGAAGTCAACCTGATAGGTCTTGATAGAAGTGTAGGGACGAAACAAGCCGTCCGGAAGCGAATAGATCGTTTGCACCGGCGCCTGATCATTCATTTTCTTCCGCCAGCTGGCGATCGCGCCGGATTGAAACAGCATCCGTGCAGGAAAGGTCACGCTCAATCTCCCGCCGTCTTGCAAGAGTGGAAGGAGGTAGCTGGCCGCTGCGCCTTCGGATTCCCGAACCGCGACATCGTCATCGTTCATCTTCATACCAAAATTCGGCATCGCCAGGATCGCGTCGAATTGATGTTCTGCGGGCAGCGGCTGATAAATGGACCCTTGAACGATGCGGATATTGGAATAGGGCTCGAAATACGTTTTGAACAATCTGCCTACGATGTAGTTTTCCGTTAACAATGTGATTGTCCATGGTCGATGGTAACATTTCGTTTCGATGAGTCCTTTGATATACTTTTCAGCTTCTGCAAACAGAATGTTCTTGCAACCATGTCGCTCACACTGATCGACAAACCGCTCGACGATTCCTGGATGGACGACAATGCTCCCTGTAACACGATCTTGTTGGATGGTGAGCATGGCGTATTCCAACAAGTCCATATCCTTGCCTGCATGGTATAATTTATAAAATAAATCCCGATCGCCGGGAAAATGGCCTAATTCTTTGTCTAAGGCTCGTTCCTTCATCCACTGAAACAGCTTCTCAGGTTCTGTCATTAGCTCCGTTTCGGCCAACTGTTGCTGTTCCAGAAGTTGTTGCGTCCGTTTCACTCGAATGGCTTCGCGAAGCAACTGATCACGTGTTGATATATCATGGAGCAGACAGATATTCCAGAACGATTCAATCAATCTATCACCTTCTTTCAAGATAAAAATTAGGGTCACTTCGTTTATTTTACAACCGAGAGATTTATAACAAAAAGATTCGGGATTAGTCCCTTTTGATCAACATAACTCCTACCCAAATACTACCACGAATAAATCAAGTATTTCAATACTAAATTCCGAATTGTAAATTATCGAGAATGCGATTGAATTTAATTTACTGTATCTGGACATTTTCATTTACCCATTAGGGGATTTCTTTTTTGTAAAGTTGCATCGTCAAAAACGACGAAAATCCGAGAGACCCTTTGCTCAATTTAGCTTTGCAGCTCCTCATCTTAAATTCCAGTTTCTACACGAGGTATATAAGAATTCTAGTGGAGTAACAATGCGAAAACCCGTGAAATGATGAATTCGGATAATGATGTTGATGTAAGACTGGAGAAAAATTAAAAAACAAAGGATTAGCTGGGGATCACACGCTCCAAAAATGAAAAAAGCCGAGGAAAACTCAGGAGTGACTCTGAGTTTTCTCGACTTTTTGATACGGCTTTACCTGCATTAGGTCGCTTTAGAAGAACTTTATTTCATGGTTACAGCAAACCAATCTTAAATCCCTCTTACTCCACTGTCACGCTCTTCGCCAAGTTCCGTGGCTTGTCGACGTCATTGCCGCGAGCCAGGGAAGCGTAGTAAGCGAGCAATTGGAGCGGTACAACGGACAGCGCTGGTGTCAGCAGCGGCAGCGTCTTCGGAATGGACAGCGCTTGGTCCACCGACTTCAACAGGTCAGGCACATGCTCCTCGTGGGTGATGGCCATAACTTCTGCGCCGCGCGCTTTGACTTCCTTGATATTGCTGACGGTTTTCTCCAGCACCGATTCCTGAGTTGCCAGCGCGATTACTGGAACGCCTTCTTCAATCAGTGCCAGGGTACCGTGCTTCAACTCGCCGGCAGCATACGCTTCAGAGTGAATATAGGAAATTTCCTTCAACTTCAGCGAACCTTCCTGCACGACGGAATAGTCGAGACCGCGACCGATGAAGAACAGATGCTCATTGCTCGCGATCTGCTCTGCATAAGCCTTCACCACATCGGCTTGAGCCAGCATGCTTTCCACTTGCTCTGGCAGCGACTGCATGGCCGCAATTACATGAGCTACTTGATCTTCGCTTTGCGTACCACGAACCTGAGCCATGTACAGAGCAAGCAGGTAGAAAGCAATCAACTGGGACGTATACGCCTTCGTCGAAGCGACGGCGATTTCTGGACCAGCCAGCGTAGCGATGACGTCGTCCGCATCGCGGGCAATCGAGCTGCCAACCACGTTGGTGATCGCCAGCACATGGGCACCATTCGCTTGTGCTTCACGCAGTGCAGCCAGCGTATCGGCCGTTTCGCCCGATTGGCTGACAACGATCACGAGCGTATCCGGTGTAATCAACGGCGAGCGATAACGATATTCCGAAGCGACATCGGTCATCACCGGAATGCGTACAAGTTGCTCAATCGCTGACCCGCCGACCAGACCGGCGTTATATGCCGTACCGCAAGCAACGATATGAATCGCTCTCAGGCTGCGGATCTTCTCGTCCGTCAGTTTCAAGCCAGGCAACACGACTTTGCGTCCACTTTCGTCGATCCGACCCAGCATCGTGTCCCGGTAAGCCTTCGGCTGCTCGTGGATCTCCTTCAGCATGAAATGATCGAACCCGCCTTTTTCTGCGGTGACAGCGTCCCAATCGACACGAATCATTTCCCGAGAAATAAAATTCCCTTCAATGGTCATCAGTTCGACAGAATCCTTGGTCAGTACCGCCATCTCGCCATCGTTCAAAATATAAACGTTCCGCGTATAATTCAACAACGCCGGGATGTCGGAGCCGATAAAGTTCTCGCCTTCGCCAAGACCAATGATCAACGGGCTAGCTTGACGCACAGCCACCAGTTTGTCAGGTTCGTACTCTGTCAGCACCCCAAGGGCAAAAGCGCCGCGCATGTAACTAATTGCCTTCTGAACCGCCTTCACGATATCGCCTTGATACTCGCGAGCGACCAGATGGGAAATGACCTCCGTATCCGTTTCAGACACAAAGACATACCCTTGGCTGATCAGTTCTTCCTTCAATTCCAGATAGTTTTCGACGATCCCGTTATGCACGACCGAAAATTTCTGGGTATGGTCGGTATGCGGATGAGAATTCACGTCAGACGGTTTGCCGTGCGTTGCCCAGCGGGTATGACCAATCCCGGCCGAACCCTTAAGTGGTGCATCCTCCAGCTTGGATTCCAGGTTCGCCAGACGGCCGAGTGATTTTGCAATCTTCAGACCATCCGACGTAAATACAGCAATACCTGCAGAGTCGTACCCGCGATACTCCAGCTTCTTTAAGCCTTCAAGCAACACCGACTGCGTATCCCGATTCCCAATATATCCAACAATACCACACATAATCATTTATCCTCCGTTTCATTCTTACAAGATGGTTTTTTGGCCGTAAGAAATGAAGCACGGAAGAAGCCTTTCGCGGTACACCGAGACAGAACTATTCAATTGTAAAAAAATATATCCAATCAATCCTCACCAGATTGATCATCCCTCTAACGTTACACAATTTTCATCCATTTTTTCACGAATGTCCAGATTGCTCCGTCTACCGCGGCTCTTTCCGCGTCACTTGCTTACGTACATTCATGAACGATCTATGAATGTGATTATCCATCTGCCCGCACGGTTTGTGGGAAAGGTCGCCCCTTCCTTTTGCCGATACGGTTACGGTGCGATGCAGCACCGGGAGGCCCCCGCCGAACATTCCGAACACCTCCACCTCGTCAACTTCGCTTTGCCGTTCGCTTGAACCGATATCACGCCTCAAGGCTTACCGTTGTCGCTGCAGGCCAGCCTTCCGCCCCTGCCTCTCAAACAACGTTCCCTTGATCACGCCGCTTTCCTCATCCGTCCAAACGAAACGCGCACAATGAAGTTCTGGCGCTTAAAAACCGGTAAACCTTACTACCCTCACTTTCTTTGCTCGAATATGCTTAATTATATGCACCTTCACACGATTTGGCAATGATCAACTTGTCCTGATTCGTCGAACCGTGCTTTTTACCCTTATGGCCTAGAAAAAAACGACACGTTCCTTTTTCCATCGGGTTATTCCCCATGTGACCTTCATCCCCCCCCTCCGCACACTTCTTTGCACCATTATCCCTCTCAGTCAGGTCAGGGCGATTTGATCTGGAAGAGTACGCACCCGAAGGAGGCAATGAATGCCCTTAATTTGCAGCTGCCTGTCACCTTCCCAATCTGATGCAAAGGGATAGTCATCAAAAAGAGAGCCCAACAGACACCCTCTCCCTAGCAAAAAACCGCCAGACAGGCATCCTCACCCGTCCGGCGGTTCTCAACGTCCTAGAGATCCATGAGTTAAATAATCCGATCGTTACACTAACTGTTTCTCTACAACCTCTACAATTTGCGCAACCAGCTTCTCCAGCTCCGCTTTCTCCGGCCCTTCCGCCATAACACGGATCAGAGATTCCGTTCCCGACGGCCGAACCAGTACACGACCATTATCGCCCAATTCTTGCTCTACTTCCGCAATCGCTTCAGCAATCACCGCGTTCCCTGCGAACTTGCTCTTGTCTTGTACGCGAACGTTCACCAACACCTGCGGATATTGCTTCATGACCTTCTTCAGCTCGCTAAGCGGCTTGCCGGAAGCCAGCATCGTATCGACCAGTTGAATCGCCGTCAGAATACCGTCCCCCGTTGTATTGTAGTCAAGGAAAATCACGTGACCGGACTGCTCCCCGCCTAGATTATAGCCGCCGCGCAACATTTCCGCCATAACATAGCGGTCGCCCACTGCGGTTTGCTGAGTAGCCAGTCCCAATTTCTTGGCGGCTTTGTAGAAGCCAAAGTTACTCATTACCGTCGAAACAACGGTGCTGTCCTTCAGCTTGCCCGCTCTGTTCATCGCATCGCCGCAGATGCACAGGATATAGTCGCCATCCACTTCTTGGCCTAACTCGTCAATCGCAATCAACCGGTCCGCGTCGCCGTCAAAAGCAAGCCCGACATGCGCGCCAAGTCGAACGACTTCTTCCTTCAGCCGCTCTGGATGCGTGGAACCGCAGTGATCGTTAATGTTCAGGCCGTTAGGCTCAGCGGCCAGCGTATGCACTTCAGCTCCCAGCTCGCGGAATAATCTTGGTGCCAGCTCATAAGCCGCCCCGTTTGCGCAGTCCAGCACCACCTTCAGCCCTTTAAACGAGGAGTTGATCGTCGTTTTCAAATGTTCGAGGTACTTCAGCTTCGAATCATTGTCCACCGTCACGGATCCCAAGTCGCCACCAATTGGCCGCGGCAACTCGTCGACCGCTTTGTCGAGCAGTTCTTCGATCTGCAGCTCCGTTTCGTCCGACAACTTAAAGCCGTCACTGCCAAAGAACTTGATCCCGTTATCCTCTACCGGATTGTGGGATGCGGAAATCATGACGCCTGCGTCCGCTTTAAGCAAGCGGGTGAGATAAGCAACCGCAGGTGTCGTCACGACGCCAAGCCGAATCACATCGGCGCCAATCGACAACAACCCCGCCACCAACGCAGATTCCAGCATCACGCCGGAAATACGCGTGTCCATACCAATGACAACCTTCGGCTTAGGTACCTGGCCTGCAAGCACATAACCGCCGCAGCGACCGATCTGGTACGCCAATTCTGCTGTCAATTCTTTATTCGCAATTCCTCTTACGCCATCCGTTCCAAAATACTTCCCCATGATTTCACTCCTTCAATATTTGCCAGTGCCGCACCGTTCTCTCATCTCCCAGAAGGCGTCTGACCGGTCTATCCTCGTCGTTGTCTGCTTATGTTTATGTCACGTGCCGTTCCCTGAGGTCTCGTCCTCTGTCACATTGCCCCCATCCTCCTGATGAGGTGGCGATCCATGCGAAGATCCATTACCGGACGGGCTTTGTGTACCGTCTGACTCCACAGGAACACCGGAGGTTGGGTTGCCTTTCTCCGTTAGCTCCACGTCCACGGACAAGGAAGTGTTCGGGTCGGCCAACGCCACGCCCTCAGGTAAATGAATCTCAATCGGGACCGTATGCGTCCCCGCCCCCAGATGTGCGAGATCAGCGGTCAACTGAACATTCTCCGGTTGGAGCGCGTCCAACACCGCGCTGACCCCAATCACGTTCAGACTCAAGCTTGGTTCCGTTGGCCGAATCCATTTGACATCGTACATGGATCCGACATTTTTCAACGTGATTGGAATGTCGTCCAGCTGCTTCTGCCCCCCGGGAATCACATGCAATGTGATCGTGGCAGAGCTCGGCTCGATTTTCTCAAAACCTTCCGGAGGAGTCAAGTCCACCACGTATTTAGTCTCATTCGAACCGTTATAACGGCTCAGATCGACCGTCAGCGGATAGGAGGATATACCCTCCAACGCTTCCTTTGAACCGTATAGAACGACGCCCTCTACATCAACCTCTATATCAGTTAAGATATATCCGGATGGTAATTGTCCGGTTTTACGTATTTCGATGGGTACATTTTTGTATAGCTTATTGATGGGGATATCTACATCCACGGAACTAGGCGATATCTTCGCATTCTCCATAGGTATCCCTTGCTTATCATATGCTGTCAGTTTGACGCTTTTGCCTTTAACGGATTCCTTCAATCCCGTCACATCCACCGTACCCTCGACTTTACTCAGCTCTTGCGCCTCACTCGCAGGCAGGGTCACATCAACGGTGCCGCTCCCGGCAACAATAGGCGTCCCAAGTACTAATCCGTCGGCCGGTTCCCCCTTCGTGACGATGGTCACAGGAATCGTCCGGGTTTCCTTCGCTTCAATCGTCACCTTCACGATAGAAGGTTCCATGGAGACCAGTTGGACTCCAGGAGGAAGCTCATGGGTTAGAGGTAGGGTAAATGTCCCTGGTCCCAGATTTTCCAAATTTAGCCTCGCCTTATAATCTGAGAAATTCGTCGTCAAATCGATCCGTTTCCCCTTCACTTCCATACGCACGGTGCTGGGATCCAGATCGTACAAAACGTATTTGTCCTCGTCAAATCCGGTCACTTCGATTTTGACATTGTCGATATAACGCGACTGCGCCAAGGTGGTGGAGTCTACGGGAGTTCCGCTGTCCAAATGAACCATCGCCCACAACATGATACTAAACACTAGCGCAAGGACCTTAGCAAAATTGTTGTGAGTCAGCCATTTATCCATTTTTGACGGCCTCCTTCCGTCTTCGGAACGGGCTGCGCTTGTCTTTGGTGCGCGAATTCGGACCTAATTCCGCATACAGCTTGGAAATCAACGACTCCTCGTTAATGTCTCGGACGACCTGTCCGTCGATCGCAAGTGAAATTTGCCCCGTCTCCTCGGACACAACGATCGAGACCGCATCGCCGACCTCACTAATTCCGATCGCTGCCCGGTGTCTTGTACCCAACTCCTTACTGATGAATGGATTCTCCGACAACGGCAAATAACAGGCAGCCGCAGAGATCCGTTGGCCTTGAATAATCACGGCTCCATCATGGAGCGGGGTATTGGGGATAAAGATATTGATCAACAGCTGTGAAGAAATGATCGACTGCATCGGAATTCCCGATTCGGTATATTCATTTAACCCCGTATCGCGTTCAAACACGATTAGAGCCCCAATCTTTCTGCGCGATAAATAATTGACGGCTTTAATAATCTCACCGATCTGCTTGCCAAACTCTTCCTCGTCCCCGCTGTTCCGCCCAAACAGCTTGCCTCGGCCAAGCTGCTCCAGTGCCCGTCGAAGCTCCGGTTGGAAAATAATGAAGATCGCCAGCACACCAAACGTAAACATTTGGTTCATCAGCCATTTCAGCGTATACAAGTCGAACCAGGTACTTACGGCCCAAATAAATACCAGAACCAAAATCCCCTTGAGCAGATGAACAGCCCGCGTTCCGCGGACAAGCAAAATCATGTGATATATTATATAGGTAACAATCAGGATATCGATGACATCCTTAATGGTATCCTGCCAAGTCAAATTCATAAAATAGTTCATGCTGCGACCCCCGGAAAGATCCTTGCGGACGTTTGGCCCGCCAACAAGGAATCAATATGTACAGCTTCATTCACGCCTGTCTCTTTAAGTTTCCCCTAAATACTAGGTTATAACGTTCACATGTCAGATGCAAGCGCCCAGCAAAAATAGGTTCATTTCGTAACGATTACTAAAATTTACCTATATATACAAAAATAAAAAGCGTCGTTTCCCAAAGGAAAGGCGCCCAAAACATTCCATATCGCCTTACAATCACCTATAGGCGACTTCCGTAAACGTATTGATGATCCGGTACCAGATCCAGTCCAGCGCTTGATCGATCTGTTTCACTTCGCCTGAAATATGCGCCGTGGAGGCTTGGTAATAGGAGCCATCAATCACGGTGAGGTTGCCTTGAACTTCACCATAGATTTCAGCTTTCCCGTTCTCAATGGTTAAGTTCCCGGCAATGACAGCGTCACTTGGAACCGTGACCGTATCGCCTTGAATGATGACTTGATCCAGGCCCGCTCCTTTTACGACCAGCTGATCGTCGCTATCCCAAATCGATACCGCGCTGAACAACATCACCAGCAAGAACATGGCCGCCGCGGTCAACGCCGGATGGCGTTTGATCCACTGGATCCATGCCTGCTGTTTGGGTTGACTTGGAATCTGACTGATGATTCGGTTCACCAGTTCATCAGGAGCCGAGACGTTACTATGCTGCTTGATGGTGGCAAACAACATCATTTCGGTCCGTTCCAATTCCCTGAATTCCTTGAGGCAATCCGGACACTCGTCGAGATGCTGCTTCAGCCGTTCGGCTTGGTCGCGGCTTAATTCGCCGTCCAGGTAATCATGCATCATAGATGAGGCATGTTTGCATTCCATATCAGCCAATCCTTTCAGTAGTATCAATCTATGCGAAATGCGGAAGGCACGGCTAAGATCATAGTCGTCCTACATCCTACCTTACAATACGTAATGGTACAGAATTCGTTTCAAAAAATAATTCCCCAGGCACAGCCCATATTTTAGAGCATTTTATGCTCCAGCTTTTTACGCAAAAATTCGCGTCCGCGGTGAACCCGCGTCTTCACCGTAGTCACCGGCATATCCAAAACCTCGCTGATTTCTTGCAGAGAAAGTTCCTGCAAATAACGGAGCACGATCACCGACTTATATTTAGCAGGCAAGCCTTCGATCGCTTGATGAATCGTTTGCTGCGTTTCGGACAGCAAGTATTCCGTTTCCGGTGTCCGTTCATCCCCAGGAATCAGAGTGTATCCATCCAAGCCATCCTGATCGTTCATCTCCGCGTCCAGGTAATAACTTGGTTTCCGCTTACGCAGTCGGTCAATACACAAGTTCGTCGCAATCCGGTAAATCCAGGTTGAGAACTTCTGTTTATCGTCGTAGCGGTTCCAGTTTTTATGTACCCTCAAGAACGTCTCCTGCACAACATCTTCCGCTTCGTGCCGGTTAGACAGCATCCGGTATCCAAGATGATATAGCTTATCCTTATATAAATCAACAAGTTCAGCGAAGGCTCCCTGGTCCCCTTTCCGGGCCAGCTTCACCAGTCTTGCATCGAAATGTTCCACCACCATATTTTCCCCCAAATCGGTTGGAAGGGCTCAGGTACTTGTACCCTGCCTGTCCGGCTATTCGTCCCTTTGGCTAAGGCAAATGCAAGAGGTCGTTCTCGATCCGAATCCTGACCATTGCATCCTTGAAAGGGTACTTCCAGTCGTCGGCACTTCATTCAAATGTTAAAGCAACTTATCTCAAAATGCAATACATCCAGCTAAGTCAACAGCAAAAAAGCCGGACCTTCTTTAAGAAGGTCCGGCTTAGCATGGTTATATGGACCAATAAAGGATCAGCCCGTATTCCGGAGTCCAGCAGCAATCCCGTTAATCGTAAGCAGCACTTCACGTAACAGTTCAGCATCATCCTGCCCTTGTTCACGCGCAGAGCGCAATTCCGTTAACAACTGCACCTGTAAATAGCTCAGGGGATCCACATAAGGATTACGTAAACGGATCGATTCTTGCAGGCCTGGGAGATTGTCGAAGATTTCTGAAATTCCGCAAATCTTCAGCACCATTTCCCGCGTCAAATGGAATTCCTCTTCAATTTTCCCCAGGATCCGCTCTCTCACAGTATCATCCTTGCACATTTGAGCGTATTCCTTCGCGATGACGAGGTCTGCTTTACTCAACGCAAATTGCAAGGTATCGATCACCGTACGGAAGAACGAGAAGTTCTGATACATATCCTGAAGAACCTTGAGGTTTTCTTCATTATTTTGATAGAAATGATATAGGCCGGTTCCAGCTGCATACCAAGCCGGGAACAAATACCGGCTTTGCGTCCAGGCAAATACCCAAGGGATCGCCCGCAAATCCTCAAACCGATCACTGTTCTTCCGCTTGGACGGACGGGAGCCGATATTCAGCTCACCCACCTCAACCAATGGCGTAGACTCACGGAAGAACTTCAAGAAATCCGGATCGCGGAAGACCAGGTCCTGATATTTATGAAGCGATGTCTCGGAAATCCCGCTCATGATCTCTTCCCAGCGTTGTTCTTCTGCGCTTGGTCCTTGGTCTTGATGCAGCTTCGCTTGAATCGCTGCGGTGATCAGCGCCGAAGTCGCTTGCTCCAAGCTGCGGTACGCAATACCACGCAAGGAGTAGCGTGACGAAATCACTTCGCCTTGCTCCGTGATCTTGATACCGCCGCCGATGGTCTCCGGCGGTTGCACGAGGATGCTGCGGTTAAGCGGCATACCGCCACGACCCAGCGCGCCCCCACGACCGTGGAAAAATTTCAGCTTCACGCCAAACTCATTGGCCGCCGCCGTAATTTGCTTCAAGGCAACGCGCAGCTCCCAGTTGGCTGTAACTACGCCGCCGTCTTTATTACTATCGGAGTAGCCGAGCATAATCTCCTGAAGATCGTTCATCGCCGCCACCGACTCGCGGTAAATCGGCATGCTGAACAGCTGCCGCATAATGCCTGGTGCGGCATGCAGATCGTCAATCGTTTCAAACAGCGGAACCGATTGAAGCGTACAGACGACGGTGCCGTCCGCTTCCTTACGGAACAAGCCTACTTCTTTCGCGAAGACCATGACCTCGAGGATATCGCTGGCCGCCTCTGTCATACTAATCAGGTAACTGGTGATACACTGTGTGCCGTATTCTTTTTGTGCCAGATACACCGTACGATATACATCCAGACATTCTTTGGTGCTTTCCGAATAATCCTGATATGGAGAAGTTAATGGACGCGGGTCGTTTAACAACCGTTCCAGCAGTTGAATCTTCTCTTGCTCCTCCAGTTCGGCATAATTCTCCACAATATTCATTTTCGCCAAAATTTCCGTCATGGCGTTCTCATGCTCTTTACTGTGCTGACGGATATCCAGCGTCGCGGTATGGAAGCCAAACAACTCCGCTTGACGAATCAGCTTCTTAATATGCGTATCTGCGACATAGTCTGCGTAGTGATGACGCAAGCTGCGGTCGATGATCTTCAAATCCTGGATAAAAGCCTCTACGTTTGGATAACGTTCTGGCGTATCCTTGGTGTTATCGTCCAGAACATTGTGCAGCTTCTCCGTCATATACGTCAGCTTAACGCGGTAAGGTTCTTTCTCGTTGTTCCATTGCGGCGTTTTGCGCAACGTCACCTGCAGGCGATCCCGCTGAATGGAAGCCATCAGCTCGTCCGTAACGTCCACGATCGAGGTGCTGAAGCTAAGATGCTTGAACAAATCGGACAAAATCCGCTGATATTCGCGCACCGCCAGTTTACGTTGCATCCGCAGAGTCTCCCAGGTCACGTCAGAGGTTACCGAAGGATTCCCGTCCCGGTCACCACCGATCCAAGAGCCGAAGCGCAAGTACGTTGGAACGTGCCAGTAATGCTCTGGATAGTATTTCGTCAGGCAGCGTTCCAGTTCTTGATAAACCTCAGGCAGCACGTGGAATAAGGTTTCGTGGAAATAGTACATCCCATTTCGAACCTCATCCAGTACCGTAGGTTTACGATCACGCAGTTCATCGGTCTGCCAAAGGGTAATGACCTCGTTAAGCAGCTTCTCCCGCAACTGCTCTCGTTCGCGGAAGGTCAGCGTAGGGTTATCCAACTGCATGACATCGTCAGCGATCCGTTTGTGGATGTCCAGAATCGCACGGCGCATCGCTTCCGTTGGATGGGCAGTCATGACCAGCTCCAGAGACATGCCGCTTAGGAGTTCCTGAGCTTCGCTATAACTAAAGCCCTGTTCCTTTAAATCGCGGACAGCAGCCTCGATCGTACCGCTCTGAACCTCTTCCCCTGCAGAACGCTCATAATCGCGTTTCCGGCGAATGCGGTGGTTCTGCTCCGCGATATTGACTAATTGAAAATAGATCGCAAATGCACGGATCACCTGATGACGGATGCCGGGTTCTAAAGAATTGATCATTCCCTTAAACTCTTCATGTAACTCCGGTAAAAATACAGCCCGCAGGGATTTACTGGCTTCACGTATCTTCTCGACAATATCCAAGAGCTCATTGCCGCCCTGATGCACCAGGACCTCTCCTAGAATATTGCCCAAAAAACGAATGTCGCGCCGAAGCAGGTTATTCGAGTTGCCTTTACCTGCGGTAACCGTTAACTCTGTCATGTTTCTCCCCCTTTTCATCCCAATGCTGCATACTCTATTCAGCATGGTCATGATCTTTGTCGGTTAGACCTAATGACGTGCGCCACGCGTTTCCTAACATCATACAACAAACTGCCCTGAAAATCTTCACTTAATTTGTAAGAAATTCTTGGACACCATGACTGTAGATTCGATTCCGTTTTGCAACTTTACTTACCTTAACACGGTAAAGCAGTAAAACGCAAGGGTATAACAGGTTGATAGAAAACTTTTATACCCAGAGGAAGGCCGCAATGGTAATAAGGATAAGATTATAACAAAAAACATCATCTTATCCGATGATGTTGCTGTTATGTATGGAGCGGGTGATGGGAATCGAACCCACGCTACCAGCTTGGAAGGCTGGAGTTCTACCATTGAACTACACCCGCACCTTAAAGAGATGGTCGGGATGACACGATTCGAACATGCGACCCCCTGGTCCCAAACCAGGTGCTCTACCAAGCTGAGCTACATCCCGTCATTAAGGTGAAATATGAAATTGAAAAAGTGGCGCGCCCTAAGAGATTCGAACTCCTGACCTTTTGATTCGTAGTCAAACGCTCTATCCAGCTGAGCTAAGGGCGCGTATTAAGATGGAGCGGACGACGGGAATCGAACCCGCGACCCTCGCCTTGGCAAGGCGATGCTCTACCGCTGAGCCACGTCCGCGCAAAGATGGTGCGCGTGGAGGGACTTGAACCCCCACGTCAAAGACGCTAGATCCTAAGTCTAGTGCGTCTGCCAATTCCGCCACACGCGCAAGGAAAACTGGTGAGCCATGAAGGACTCGAACCTTCGACACCCTGATTAAAAGTCAGGTGCTCTACCAACTGAGCTAATGGCTCTTACTAAGAAAGATGGCTGGGGATATAGGATTCGAACCTATGCATGACGGAGTCAAAGTCCGTTGCCTTACCGCTTGGCTAATCCCCAATATTTATGGTGGAGGCTGAGGGGATCGAACCCCCGACCCTCTGCTTGTAAGGCAGATGCTCTCCCAGCTGAGCTAAGCCTCCATATATCTGGGACTACTTAAGAAAGAAGATGGTGACCCGTAGGGGATTCGAACCCCTGTTACCTCCGTGAAAGGGAGGTGTCTTAACCCCTTGACCAACGGGCCATATGTAGAGAAGCTCTCAACCGGGATCGAACCGGTGACCTCATCCTTACCATGGATGCACTCTACCTACTGAGCTATGAGAGCTTATGGCTCCCCGAACAGGACTCGAACCTGTGACAACTCGATTAACAGTCGAGTGCTCTACCGACTGAGCTATCGGGGAACATTGCTTGGCAGCGTCCTACTCTCCCAGGACCCTTCGGTCCAAGTACCATCGGCGCTGGAGGGCTTAACGGTCGTGTTCGGGATGGGAACGAGTGGAACCCCTCCGCCATTACCACCAAACAATTCAAGGTTTAATCCTTGAAAACTGGATACGAAACAAATCTGCGTTTGCCTTTCCGGGCCCCGCCAAAGTATTCGGACTAAGCATCGAAGCTTCACGTCACTTTGGTGGGTAGAGTTTTTTTGGATAAGCCCTCGACCGATTAGTACCTGTCAGCTCCATGCATTGCTGCACTTCCACCTCAGGCCTATCAACCTTGTCGTCTTCAAGGGGTCTTACGAATTGGGAAATCTCATCTTGAGGGGGGCTTCACGCTTAGATGCTTTCAGCGCTTATCCCGTCCGCACTTAGCTACCCAGCTGTGCTCCTGGCGGAACAACTGGTGCACCAGCGGTGCGTCCATCCCGGTCCTCTCGTACTAAGGACAGCTCCTCTCAAATTTCCTACGCCCACGACAGATAGGGACCGAACTGTCTCACGACGTTCTGAACCCAGCTCGCGTACCGCTTTAATGGGCGAACAGCCCAACCCTTGGGACCTACTTCAGCCCCAGGATGC
>NZ_JAWDJI010000146.1:0-25297 GCF_032465655.1 Paenibacillus sp. 3LSP
GCCCAGCCGCAGGCCTTGGACGCCGGGGCCGCCGCCGATGACACCGCAGCCGAGTACCGGTGGATCACTCGGGAAGACATGGACAACCTGGCGTTCCCGAACGTGTTCCTGCGGATTCTGAACGGGTACTTTGGCGCTTAATACGCTGAAGCGCACTGCGAGGAGAAGCAGACTAGGAGGAAGCGAAGAAGCAAAGGAATAAAAGGAAGAATGGGAAGCGACGAAGTAAAGGAAGTAGGCAAGCAACAGCACTCAATCAAGGATCAGTGCAGTAACAGCACACGAGCGGGAATCAGAGGGGCAACAGCCATACGTTTAGTGGAGATTGGTTTAGTCCTGAATCAAAGGGATAATGCACATCCACGTTAGCAAAATAGCGGTAAATCATACCGCTATTTTTGCATGGAATCCCCATTTAGCACCCATTAGCGGTAAAAAGGGGCGTTAATTTCGGTATTTTCGCCTGTTGTGGCAGTAACCGGGCTAAATAAGGGCATAAATTACTGTTAATTACGGTGCATCTGCTCTGCATGAGGGGAATAACGGTACTTTTTACCGTTATTCCTGTTGGCGTCTTACGCGCTGGGGACTTGCTATTTGTGGGGGAGACCAGCACCAGCATATTAGGGTAGAGCTTGTTTGCCCAAGTATGTTGATTTGGAAGACTAGTGTGTAAGGATGGAATGTTCATGTGGAGCGCTAATGGGACTGGTCAGCACGGTGTAACCAGGGGGAGGGACTAACTAGTTTGTATGAAAAGTGTGCGGTGAGGCACTAGGGCTTATTTGCACGACGGATGCGGTATGAGGGGGCTTCAGAATAGCCTTATTAAGGTCACTCCCGCTTGATGAGGCGCTAATTGAACTCAATATGGCCATAACTACCGCAATCAGCCGCTCCCCGCCACAGACCGCCGCACCCCGCGAACATCAAAAATGGAAGGCGCATCTCATGCGCCTTCCATTTTTTTGCAATTACATCATACGGTTCTCCACAGATTTCATATGGTTCTGGGTGTCGGGTTCGCGGTGCTCCTCGTCCGAGACTTTGCCGAGGTCGGGGGTGGCTCCGCCGCCGGTGACGCTGTGGGCGAAGTTCGTGAATTGCTGCTTATGCGCGTCCTCCGCGTGTTTAGCGGCGAGAAGCTCCTCCGGGTCATTCGTCAATTTACGCTTTTGCTCTGCCATAGATGTATCCTCCTTCGTTTGTCGTGAACGAAGCGTTATTTTTTCGCAGCCTCATACCGACGGTTCACTTCGTCCCAGTTGATAACGTTCCAGAACGCCGCGATGTAATCCGGTCGTTTGTTTTGATATTTCAAATAATACGCGTGCTCCCATACGTCCAGGCCAAGAATCGGCGTTAAGCCTTCGAAGAGCGGGCTGTCTTGGTTGGGCGTACTGGTGACGGCAAGCTTGCCATCCTTGCCAACGACCAGCCATGCCCAGCCGCTGCCGAAACGGGTGGTCGCCGCCTTGGTGAAGTCCTCTTTGAATTTATCGAAGCCGCCGAGATCGCTGTCAATCGCGGCAGCGACTGCACCGGTTGGCGCACCGCCCCCGCCAGGGCCGATGACCTTCCAGAACAAGCTGTGGTTGGCATGACCGCCGCCGTTGTTGCGCACCGCCGTACGGATACTTTCGGGAACGGCATCCAGGTTGGAGATCAGCTCCTCCACGCTTTTGCTCTGCAGTTCAGGCGCGCTTTCCAACGCGGCGTTCAAGTTGGTGACATACATGTTATGGTGCCGATCATGGTGGATGATCATCGTTTGTTCATCGATATAAGGTTCCAGTGCATTTGCCGGGTAAGGCAAAGCAGGCAATTCATGTGCCATGGTTGTTCTTACCTCCCGTTAATAATTAAATCCCGCTTCGTCATCCGAGTGTTAAGCGAAGGCATCGCCTCCTCGCCGTTAACACCCGCATAACAATCCTATTATTGGCAGCACATAAAAATATATGCATAAATTCGAGTCGGGACAGGGGTGTTTGTAAAAGTTCATAATTGTAACCGCTTAATTTAAAGCGCTTTCAGAAGAAAATTGATGTATTCTGGAGATATCTATGGTTTAATGGACAAGAAAGCTGTTTTTTTCTCGTTTTTGTCTGGAATCAAATATTCGGTTGATGTAAATCAGGGGGGTTATGTTTTACATCGGCCTATCTTGCGTGAAGAAAAGGGAGATCTTAGCATGCTTATTCGTTCCTTTCAGTTGAGTGATGTAAATCAAGTGATGGAGCTATTGCAGTTGGCCTTATCGGAGGATTGCTACGAAGACACCAAGTGCGCGTTTGCCAGACAACTTTCTTGGGATTCTGAGCTGATTATGGTTGCAGAAGTCGAGGAAGAGATCAAAGGGGTATTGATCGGGACGATCGATCAGAACACGGGATGTATCTACCGCATGGCCGTACATCCTGATTACCGCCGGCGCGGCGTTGGACGCAGCCTTGTAACCGCAATGGAACAACGGTTCCAGCAGCGGAATGTCCGTCGGATTATGGTCGCAGGAGATGAACATAATAAAGCGATCATGCCGCTCTACGAGGCGATGGGCTATGGGGCAGGCAAGTTTTTGGAAGCCTTCCAGAAGCTTGGCATCGCAGCCCGGACGCTGACGGGATCCAATTGATGAAACTTCCCATGACAGAAATGGGAAATGTTGAAGCATATCTTCCATCCGTTGCAAATGGGTGAAGGATATGCTTTTCTATTTATATAGTTTGTTTCATTTTTGATGAGGTGCACAATGGAACCGATGATGGATTCGGAACACAAGGCAGCGTTAGCCCCTGAACGCTCTGCTAATGAACCGCAAGCGGACGCTCCGCAATCGCGGTGGGCCGCAGAACTGTGGGAGATGCTAAAGACGATCGTGATCGCCTTTGTCATTATGCTGCTGTTAAACGTATTTGTTTTTAACTTATCCATGGTGAAGGGACAATCGATGCAGCCTACCCTGGAAGAGCAGGAGCGGCTGTTCGTGGATAAATTGGTGTATCGGTTTCAACATCCGAAGCGCGGCGAGGTCGTCGTGCTGAAGGATCCGAGTGTGGATGCGGACCGGAAGCCGTTTCTGGTGAAGCGAATCGTGGCGGTTCCGGGGGATACCGTTGAGGTGCGAGACGGCCGACTGCTCCTTAACGGGCAGCCGCTGGACGAGCCGTACACCGACTCGGTTATCGAGGACGGCGACATGCCGGAGCTGAAACTGGAGGACGGACAATATTTCGTGATGGGGGATAACCGTCACGCGGGACGAAGCAAGGACAGCCGTTATTTTGGCAGCGTGAAAGAGAAGTGGATCGTTGGCCGCGCTGAGTTCGTTTTTTGGCCGATTCCAAAGATCCGTAGTTTATAAGCCGTTAGTTTGGGAGGAAGAACTGTGAAGGAAGTGACGATTTATACGGACGGGGCGTGCTCCGGGAATCCGGGTCCAGGGGGCTGGGGCGCGGTGCTGATGTTTAATGGGCATCGGAAGGACTTGTCCGGCGGCGAAAAAATGACCACCAACAACCGCATGGAAATCCAGGCGGTCATTTCCGCGCTCAGTCAATTAAAGGAGCCTTGTCAAGTGAAGGTCTACAGCGACTCCGCTTATGTGGTGAACTGCTTTCAGCAGAACTGGATTCGCGGCTGGCTAAAGAACGGTTGGAAGAACAGCAAGAACCAGCCTGTCGAGAACCGCGATCTTTGGGAGGAGCTGTGGCGGCTTATGGGCATTCACAAGGTGGAGTACATCAAAGTTAAGGGACACAGCGACAACGAGCTGAACAATTATTGCGACCAGTTAGCAAGGGAAGCGATTAAACGCTTATCTTCTTAAAAATACAACAGACAGCCTTTACGGCAACATGAACAGGAAGGA
Source organism: Paenibacillus sp. 3LSP (assembly GCF_032465655.1). Taxonomy (NCBI): domain Bacteria; kingdom Bacillati; phylum Bacillota; class Bacilli; order Caryophanales; family Paenibacillaceae; genus Paenibacillus; species Paenibacillus sp. 3LSP. The sequence continues at coordinate 3,872 of NZ_JAWDJI010000146.1, forward strand.
GGGGGACATATGTCTATGGCGGAAACCGGCACAACGCGTTTACCGGAAGGAGGCAACCGCTGGGCGCAGCTGAAGCGGGAGATACAGGAGGCCGCAACGGAGCTGGGGATCGACGATATCGGCTTTGCCAGCGCGGATCCGTTCTTGTCGCTGAAGGTAATTTTGCAGGACCGGCGGGATAAAGGCTATGAATCTGGCTTTGAGGAGCCGGATCTGGACAAGCGGGTGTATCCGGAATTATCGCTTACGGAGCCGGCTTCATTAATATCCATCGCGGTCGCCTATCCGTCGAAGATGGAGAATCCCCCGAAGTCAGCGCCCGGCGAACGGCGAGGCATTCTGGCCCGCTCCGCCTGGGGGCGGGACTACCATCAGGTGCTTCGCGAGACGATGGCGAAGCTGGAAGCCTTCATCCGCGAGCGCGTCCCCGAAGCGCGGATCGAGAGCATGGTCGACACCGGCGCCCTGGTGGACCGGGCGGTGGCGGATCGTGCAGGGATCGGCTTTAAGGGGAAAAACTGCGCGATCATCTCCCCCAAGTGGGGCTCGTGGATTTACCTCGGCGAGCTGATCACTAATATTCCGTTTCCTCCCGACACCCCGGTGGAGGAGGATTGCGGTGAGTGCACCAAATGCATCGACGCGTGCCCGACGGGAGCGTTAGTGGGTCCCGGGGAGTTAAACGCACAGCGGTGCATTTCTTTTTTGACGCAAACGAAAGGCTTTCTGGACGAGGAATTTATGGTGAAGATGGGCAACCGCCTTTATGGTTGTGATACTTGCCAGATTGTCTGCCCGAAAAATAAAGGAAAGTCCTGGAATCATCGGCCGGAGTTGGCCCCTGATCCCGAAACGGTTAAGCCGCTGTTACTCCCCTTGCTGGACTTAAGTAACCGTGAGTTTAAAGAACGTTTTGGTGACAGCGCTGCAGCTTGGAGGGGCAAAAAACCGATCCAACGCAACGCGGTCATCGCGCTGGGCAACTTCAAAGATTCGGCGTCCGTGCCGAAATTAATAGATATACTGCTTCATGACCCGCGGCCAGAGCTAAGAGGAACTGCAGCTTGGGCGCTGAGCCGAATCGGCGGCAAGGAGGCCGAGGAAGCGATCGACCGGGCGCTTGACGCCGAGCAGGAGGAAGAAGTGCGGGTTCGGCTTCAGACAGCCAAGCAGAAGCTGCAGGCTTCCAACGGGGACTGATATCCAGCAAGGGGGATAACATAAAATATGCGTTTCATCAGTATCGAGGATATCGAACCGGGGCAATATTTAGGTAAAACGGTGTATTCCGCCAACGGCACCGTGTTATTGTCGGCAGGGGTTCAGCTTACGGTTTTTATGATTAACACGCTTAAGCGGATCGGTGTGACCATGTTATACATTAAAGATCCGGACTTCGATGATATCGAAATCGAAGATGTGCTCAGCGAGGCGACCAAGCAGGCGATGTTCCGGGAAATGTCCGAGACGCTGCAGGCGATTCGTTCCGGCAAGGATTGGAGCACACGCAAAATCAACGCCAGCGTGGATTCCCTGTTAACCGACGTGTTGAATAACAAAGAGGTTCTGTTACAGCTCACCGACATTCGGACAGCGGACAATGCCGCTTATATCCATGCGGTGAACGTCAGCTTGATCGCCTCGATGATTGGACTGAACTTGGGGCTCGGGTACTCCCAGCTCAAGGATTTGGCGATTGGCGCGCTGCTGCACGATATCGGCAAATCCGTGCCGTTGCCGGAAGGCGCCAACGCCAAGGACCCGAAGCACCATCACACCTGGAGAGGCTATGAACTGCTTCGCCACAAACGCGAATTTAATCTGTTGATTGCCCATACGGCACTGCAACATCATGAACGGCCGGACGGCAAAGGAATCCCGCGGGGGATATCCGGGGATGAAATTCATCTGTTTCCACGCATCGTCGCTGTTGCGAACATGTACGATAATTTGGTCAGCGGTGCAAGCAAGGACGGGCGGGTCTTGCTGCCGCATGAGGCTTGCGAGCATTTGATGGCCTGCTCGGAACAGGAGTTGGATCACGAGGTGCTGGTGGAGTTTATGCGCATTATCTCCGTGTACCCGAACGGGACTTCGGTTCGTCTTGGGACGAAGGAGACCGGCGTGGTGGTCCGACAGCACCGGGGATTACCAGGCCGACCGGTGATTCGGATCGTACGCGGAACCGGCGATGAGCTGGACGTGAATGAGATTGACCTCGCCACAGAGACAACGTTGTTTATTGAGGCAGTTTTGGCGTGAATCCTTGAATCACGTGAGGCTGGATGCTATGATATTTGGAGTGTGCAAGCCTTACAAGCTAAGGTAACACGATTATTATTCAGGGGTGGCTGAAACATGGATATTGTTATTCCAATTATTACTTTAATCGTCGGTCTGGTTGGCGGTTTTGTGATCGGGGTCTTTTATCTCCGCAGACAGTTAACGAAAATGCAAAACGACCCGCAAATGCTGCAAAAAATGGCGAAGCAAATGGGGTATAACCTGAACAGCAAGCAAATGCAGCGCGCGCAGCAGATGATGAAAAATCAAGGTGGCCCATTGCCGGGGGCGGGACGGCCGACGAAGAAGAGAAAATAAAGTAACGTTTCGCCATACTCTATGAAAGGAGGGGCGCTGAAGATGTCCGGATTGAAAGATTACGTTAATACACGGGTAGGCGATCATCGGGAGCAAATCGAATATCATGTTCGGGAAATCTTGAAGCTGATCGGGGAAGACGTGGAACGCGAAGGGCTGATCGAAACACCGGCCCGGGTGACGCGGATGTATGAAGAGATTTTTGCCGGGTATGAAGTCGATCCTCGGGATGTGCTGGGAGTTACCTTCGAAGAAAACCATGAAGAGCTTGTCATTGTAAAGGACATCGTCTATTACAGTCAATGCGAGCATCATATGGCGCCTTTCTTCGGCAAAGCCCATATTGGATATATTCCAAGCGGTCGAATCGCCGGGCTCAGCAAGCTGGCCCGTTTGGTAGAAGCAGTAACCCGACGCCTGCAGGTGCAGGAGCGGATTACTTCGCAAATTGCTGACATCATGGAAGAAGTGCTGCAACCCAAAGGCGTCATGGTTGTTGTGGAGGGCGAGCACCTGTGCATGTGCTCCCGCGGCGTCAAGAAGCCCGGCAGCAAAACCGTGACCTCGGCCGTACGCGGAAGCTTCCGTAAGGATGCGGCTTCCCGGGCGGAGTTCCTTTCGCTCATAAAGGAATAGTCTTTATTAAAGACCTTTGGTTTCGAGGATTAGCCTCGGGAACCAGAGGTCTTTTAGCGTCAAATGGCAGCCGATTAAAACGGCTGCCATTTTAGTTTTTTCGCGGCTTCGTAGCGTTGGGAGACGGCGGGCCAATAGACGACGTTCCACCAATCTTTGATGTAGTTGGCGCGTGCGTTTTGATGCTTCAGGTAATAGGCATGCTCCCAAACGTCCAGCGGAAGCAGTGGAACGACGTCCCATTGCGACAGGTTCTGATGCTTCTCTGCTGTGAGAATTTCCAGCCGGTGAGCGCGCGGGCTCCACACCAGGATGGCCCAGCCGCCGCCTTCGACTTTGGCTGCGGCTTCAGAGAACTGCTTGTGGAACGCGTCGTAGCTGCCAAAATCCCGTTTGATCTGCTCCAGCAGCTCGCCTTGCGGTTTGCCGCCGCCCTTCGGATGCATAATGTCCCAGAAAATCGTATGCAGATAATGCCCTGCGCCGTTAAAGGCGAGCTCCCGCTCCCAATGCTTCACTAAATCAAAATTACCGGATTTCCGTGCGTCCTGCAGCTTAAGCTCCGCTTTGTTCAAATCGTCCACATACGTCTTATGATGCTTGTCGTGATGAATGCGCATCGTCTGTTCGTCGATATATGGCTCCAACGCATTGTACGGATAAGGCAGCGGAGGGAGGGGATGTCCGCCGATCGGGACGGACCGTTCTGGTATGCGCGCCGTGGGCGTTTCCGTGTTGTCATCAGCGGTTGGTTCTTGGCGAAGGCTGAGTTCATCCTGTTCCTGTTCTTCCTGGTTATGTTCTTGCCCAGCCTCCACTTCAAGGCTGGCTTCGGAGATGTTGGCTGTTTCTATTCCGTCTGGCTCTTCGGGCGGGTTTGCCACCTCAGAGGGTTCGGATCTGTTCAACTCATCGGTGATGGCAGGGAGCACGTCGTCCGTCAGTTCCGGATGCTCAGAGGTGGGGGTGGCCGCCAGCTCCTGAGCCTCTTCTTCACGATAGAATGGCTGCGCTCCAGCAGCGTGATACGGATCGGGATACGGCGGCGCTGCGGCCATGCTGCCAGCGATTTCTCCCGGCCGATTTAGCCGTTCAAGCACCTCAAGGAAGTACGCAGATTCCCGGATGATGTGCAGCAGCACCACGGGCGCCAGCGGTACCGATTTCACGGCTGCGCTGTGCTTCAGCATGTATTCCAGGTGGCGGATAAATTCCTGCGACTGTTGACACGAGGCTCGCAGAAGCCGTTCCGTCTGGCGGATAACCTCTGGACTCGTAGCGGCATGGGGCGTAGCCAAGGCGTATTGCAGCAGCCTGTCAGCGGCGGCCTCCGTCCCTTCAAAAATCGGCTTCCATTCCTCCAGCAGCTTCACATAATCGGCTTCCAGGCTGGGCACGATCGCCTGAATCACTTCTGTATGCTCTGCTTCTTGCTGCTTCCAGAAACGGATTTCCTCTAATATGCGTACAGGCAAAAAAGGCCCGTATACGAACAACATTCGGCCTACCTCCTCGGGGATAAGAAGTACATTACTACTAACTTATTGGTGAGGAGGGTTGGATTATGCTATTCGGATGCGGACCCGGTTTGAATATTCGTTTTTTGCGTTGCGAGCTTGATCTGGCCCAGGAACAGCGACACCTTGCGCAGATATTCCTTAGGATGCTCGCGGAAAATCAACTCATGATGCGCGCCGTCTACAATCCATACGCCGGAAGTGGGGTTCGTTTGGTTCTCCGCCAGTTTCTCGGCGATCGGGTAAGGCGCTTTCTCATCCTCTGTACCGTGGATGAACAGGATCGGAAAAGGATAATCCTCCGATTTGACCTGGCTATATGGAATTTGCCGCAGGCTGGTACCGTTGAGCACTGGAAGCAGCATGCCGATGATCTCCAGCGACGGATGGCGCGGCAGATCGATATGCTGGCGGATGTTGTGGTACATCGTATCCGGCTCCAACAGGAACGTACTGTCGAGAATCATGCCGTCGATATCCGGATTTTTGAGACCAGCTTGCAGCGCGGTGCCGGCTCCCATGGAGAAACCCCAGACGATGATCTCTTGGCTGCCCAATTGCTTGGCAACCTGAATCGCTCCGAGCAGCTGTTGGGCTTCCTTTTTGCCGCCGGTGGCGACCTCCTTGCTGTTTTGTGCGGCAAAGCCGTAATCAAACATCAGGACATTAAAATTCAGACGATGGGCAAAATTGGCCAGATCATACATCGGAATCCAATACTCTTCTCGGTTGGCCCCATACCCATGGCTGAATACGATCGTTTTGTCGGAATGTTCCGCTGGAATATACCATCCTTGCATCATTCGGCTCCCGTCAGCCGCAGGGAAGGTGATGTTCTGGTAATCCAAGTTAATAGACAGCTTCGGATTGGAATAAAGCGGCGCTACTTTGGGGTTAGAGAGCACCCAGGCGATATAGCCGTGCAGCGAGATGAAGCAGAAGAAGAAGAAGAACAGCACGGATAGTAAGAGGGCAATAATAATGTTTTTGATGCTAATTCGCCGAGCAGTCGCCGTGGGAACATCGCCGGAAACGTACGCCGAAGGAGGCAAGGGAAGATCATTTCGACCGGTGTGGCTCATACGCTTCCCCTCCCATTACTAGATGATATGATTAAATTTTGGACTGTTTACCATATAAGAAAACGCTTTTAATGTTGGGAATCGAAGAAAATGTCGAAATAACACGATTCTCCTGGATTTAATCGTAAGTCGATCCCCAGTGAATGTCAATGGAAGGTGTTTCATTGACGGAAATTCGCTTCTTTCATATAATTTATGTAACCGAGTTTCATATGGTGAAACCTAAGGAGGATGCCGGATGGAAGACCGGAAGCTGACAGTGCGCGCAGTCGAGCGGGCGTTGGATATATTGGGATGCTTCACCAAAGCAAGCGATTTGGGGCTGACGGAGATCGCTGCCGAAATTGGCCTCCATAAAAGCACGGTCCATCGCTTGTTGACCACATTGGAGAATCGGGGTTATGTAATCCGCGATCCTGCTACGGAGAAGTATCGACTCGGCTTGAAGATTTGGGAGCTGTCGACCCATATGTCCCACAGCGACGATCCCGCGGTGCTGCTGCTGCCGCAGATGGAGCGGCTGCGCGACCGCCTTGGCGAGACGGTCAGCCTCTATTTACGTGACGGCATCGAGCGGATACGGATTCAGGCGGTGCAGAGCAACCAGGCCATCCGCCGGGTGGCGCCGGTCGGGGCGCGGCTGCCGCTGTATGTGGGCGCGTCCAGCAAGGTGCTTGTCGCCTACTCGGGCGACGAAGTGCTCCAGGCGGTGCTGGACAGCCCGGACTGGCCGCCGACGATCGATAAGGCGGCCTATGTGGCGCAGCTGGAGGATATCCGCAAGATCGGATATGCCACCAGCTACGAGGAGCGGGAGCCCGGGGCGTCGGCGGTGTCCGCGCCGATTTTTGACCGGACAGGGAAGCTTGCCGCCGCCCTGTCCGTGTCGGGGCCGGTCAGCCGCTTGACGCTGCAGCGGCTGGAGGAGTACGGGCCGATCCTGGTGGAGGCGGCCCGGGAGATGGGCATGCTGATGTAGGCGCCTGGCGGCAGCCGCGGATCAGCATGCAGTGCACGGCAAAAACGCCTGCGCAGGGAGGGACCCTTGCGCAGGCGTTTTTATTATGGCCTTATTGGTGAGCTCACTAGACGCCGTGGCAGTCAGCAAGCATCACGTGCCTTATTTGATTCCCAGAACCCAAGCGGCGATATCGTCGATGATCTCCTTGGAGACGTTGGACGGCTGGGCGTATTCGGCGCCGATCGAAAGACCATCCACCTTAGCCAGCAGGTGGTTGACCTGCGGGTAAGACTTAAACGTGACGTCGTTGCGGTTTTGCAGGGCGGTTTTCCAGCCTTCAAATTGCTTCATCGTCACTTGCCAATCGTTCTCGCCTTGCAGGATCAGCATCGGAACGGATTGCTGTTTGGCGAGCTCGGTCGGCACGTAATTCTTCTGCTCGAACCACCAGTAAGCCGGTTGGGCCGGGAATTGCTCCGGCATATGATCTACCGTATACTGCGGGTCGTTAACCATCGCAGCGATGGACGTATACACCGCAGCTTGCTGCTCATACGGTGCTGAGTCCAACCCCAGCTGCTTGACGCGGCTGACGAGCCCGGCTTGCTGCTCCGCCAACAGATCGGCGAACTTGCCGCTTGGCCCGGACAGCAGAATCGTCCCGGCGATGTCGCCGCTGGTATCGCCTGCGATGATCAGCGGCATCGCATAACCGCCTTGGCTGTGGCCCGCAACGAAGATGCGCGAGGCATCGATTTCCGGTGTCTGTTTCAATAACGCCACCGCTTTCAGGGCATCGTCAACCGTCTCTTTTTTCAGCGTAAACTTTGGATCGGCGGCGACTTTGAAGGTATGCTCATAGGTCACTTTGTCGTACCGCAGGACGGCGATGCCTTGCGCAGCCAGGCCCACCGCCAGGTCACGGAATGGCTTGCCGCCGCCAATCGTCTCATCCCGGTCGTTAGTTCCGGAGCCGTGCACCAGCACGACAGCAGGGAACGGACCTTTGCCCGCAGGCAGCGTTAGGGTGCCCGGTAAGGCCATGGCGCCTTCCCCAACGGTGACTTCCCGCTCGGTATAAGCGGAGGGGTCTTCGTAGGCCGGCTTCTGGTAGGCCGATTCGGCTGCAGCGGCGATATACATATCGTCGATTTCACCAGCGGCATTCAGCCGCAGCGTTAAGTTCACAGGAACGGCACTTGTCTGAAAGACGTACGTCACGTTGCGGTGGACGGAATTGATCGATACGTTCTTGGTTGGTGTGCCAACCGCTTTACCGAACAGGGTTTCATAATTGGCCCAGAGCTGATTCAGCAGGGGAGCCGGAAGGTAAGCCGAAGCAGAGGCGCTTACATATTTCGCCGCTTCGGTACCGTTCCCGGCAAGCAACGCGTTCAGGAACAAGTCGGCGGTGTCCGTCACTCCCGCATCGGCGGTTTCATTTTTCCCAAACACCCCGGTCAGCCATTTGGCATCCACCAGCGCTCGGCCTTGTGTGATGCGTACAGGCGCTTCCAAAACAACACGTTTGCCATCCACCAACGCTTCTGACGAACCAAGGGTCAGCTCCAGCTTATGGCCGTCCTTGGTGATGATGATGCTGTGGCTGCTAGGCACCCAATCCACTTGCGCGCCAAACCCCTCGGCTGCCTCCCGTACAGGGATGAGTGCGGTGGCGCTTTGCTGAGAAGCCATTGCGGATACCGGCGGAAGTGCCAGACTTAAGGTGAGTGCAGCAGCGGTGGCATGCTTGAACAGTTGGGATCGCTTCGTCATTTCAAATTCCTCCTTAATGATTCAAATAAGTACCATTTATTTCGCCTATTTCGCCAGCCAGGCAGACCAGAAGATAACGACCAGAATGCCCAGCAGGGTAAGCCACAATATCGGATTTGCGAAGTTCATCGTCCAGCCGATTCCCGTTCTTTTCTCCACAAATAGAGTGGGGTCCTGCGGATTAAAATAAATGGCGCCCAGCTTCCAGTAACGGTCATCCTGAACCGGAGCGGTACCTCCATGGCCGAGGATACGCCCGCGCCCAATCCGGCTGCCGCCTTGACCCGTCGTAAAGCTCAGTACTATAGCAAACAACACAATCAATACAGGGACAGCCAGGCTCACCAGCATGATGACGCCGATATCCATGGGACGAATCATGTTGACTTGAATGAACGAAAACATCAGGATCAACGCCAAGGACGAGGTCACCGTAAAGACGGACCATCTCCGGCGGAACGCGGCATTTTGACGGAGCGAGCGCTCTGGATCGGAGGCTTGGAGCTGTTGCTTGCTGTGATGGATCGACCAATTCACAAACCAGAACAGCAACGTTAAGATGACCTGCATCACGTTAGGAAACAGTACGACGCGGTAGGATTTGGCGGCACTGCTGACCACTTGACCCGAAAAATCAAACTTCATCGCCACCGTATCAGGGATAGACGCGTATTGGCTTAGGGTCAGAGCTGCGCTTACGACAATGATGACAGCGTGGATCAGGAACCACTTGCCCGATAACGTCAGCCTTTGGCGGCGAAACCCGGTGTCCACCGCAATCACGGCAGGAGAGGACGGAGCCGCGGGCAGGGACGGGCGGAGTTTCTTCATCCGGAAGTAAAACGTTAGATAAAGTCCCGTGGAGATCGCGAGGACAGCCCCGAGATAAATAGCAAACAGGGTGCCCTGCTCATTGCCATCCTTGTTCCACAGGCTGACGAAGCAGGCAATCAGCAGGAGCGAGTAGATAGTTGTGCTGATGGAGGCGTACAGCCTGCGCAGCCGCCGCACCGGTTCGCTCCAGTATTGCTCCTCGCTCACGGATACGCCAAAGCTGACCGTCTCCCGAGTCAAATAAGGCATCAAGGCTAAGGACACCAGCAAGGGCAAAAATATCAACAATAAGAGAAACGTAGATAGCAGGTGCATATCGTTCTACTCCTTTCGAGAAATCTCTTGATGGATTTCCTCTACGATCCGAAGCAATTCTTCCTTCTCCATCCCGCGGCAGATCGCTTCGGCCACGATGGGACGCAGCTCGCGCCGCTGTTTCTCGCGAAATTCCGGCGTAATCGGCGGCATGGCCACCGGATCGACGACAACGCCCTTTTGGCGGTGGACTTGGATATAACCTTCCTGCTTCAGAATCGTGTAGGCTTTGTTGACCGTGTGCAGGTTAACGCCGATATCGGAAGCCAAGCTGCGTACGGACGGCAACGGTTCGCCCAGTTGAAGCCGTCCGCTGGCAATTCCTTCGATAATCTGATTGACCAGTTGTGTGTAAATCGGGACGTCCGATTGTAAATCCAACTGAATGATCACGGACAGGCATCTCCTTTTTGTTCTAACTGTTATACATTAAATATAACAGATATTTTATATGATGTAAAGTAGGAGGAGTACATGAATTGACGGGGATATGAAATCATGATTAGATTATCCTTACCATGAATGGGGGAGTTAGAGGTGGCGGATTATTTACTTACTCAATTAACGAACTTCTCTCCTGAAGCTCTCGATCCGATCCGCGAGTTGGAGCAGATTTGCCGTGAGACAGATGGAACTGATCTTCGCATTGGCTTAGACAATTTGACAGCAGATAGCAGCGACCGCGTCTATCTTTATCAGACCGAGGGGCGCTTGATCGGATACTTCAGCTGGTATTCCGTAGATGGGATCGAGGCGAACATCAGCGCGATGGTGCATCCTAAGCGGCGTCGCCAAGGAGTATTTCGAGCTTTGCTGGAGGCGGCGGCAAAGGATATGCGCGAGCAGGGGATTCAATCCTGTCGATTTAAAGTTCCGGCGGATTCGGATGCCGGTCAACATACCATGGAGCATCTTAGCGCCAAGTTCGACAAATCGCAGTACGCCATGGAGTTTCAAGCATTACATCGTGAGGAGCTCAGAAATCCGAACCTCGTGATCCGCCCGGAAACGCTGGAGGATTTCGGTTTTATGGTACGCTGCTCCACTCAAGCCTTTGGCGATTCGGAGGAGTGGACGCTGCGCTATTTCGGGAATACCCGGGAGCCTAATCGGCATGCGTACATTGGCTTTGACGGGGCGGAGCGGGTCGGTATGATCCGGGTGAAGCTTCTGGGGAGCGATACGGCGGTGATCCATGATTTTTGCGTGTCGCCGGACATCCAAGGGCGCGGGTATGGACGGGACATACTGATGCAAACCGTGCGACTGCTACTTTCGGAAGGACGAACGCGGATTCGCTTAAGCGTCATTACGGAAAATCGCAATGCGCTGGAGCTCTACCGCAGAACAGGCTTTGGGATCGTGTCGAAATCGGATTACTACATTTGCAATCTAGAGGCATGGCGATAAGAAAAAAAAGAGTTCCCTTCACGGCAACTGAAGGGAACTCTTTTTCATGTTGATTTACGCGTTTGCTGCGATCATCTGACGCAACACGGTTTGCAGGATACCGCCGTTGTGATAGTAATCCACATCGACCATGCTGTCGAGGCGGGCAATCACGTTGAACTGGAACGTGCTGCCATCCTGACGAGTTGCCGTTACCGTTAATTCTTGGCCCGGTTTCACGTCATTGCTCAGGCCTTCGATATCAAACGTTTCGGTGCCGTCGATGCCAAGCGTTTTCCAGCTTAAGCCTTCCTTAAATTGCAGCGGCAGAACGCCCATGCCTACCAGGTTACTGCGGTGGATCCGTTCGAAGCTCTCCGCGATAACCGCTTTAACGCCCAGCAGGTACGTGCCTTTCGCTGCCCAGTCACGGGAGCTTCCGGTACCGTATTCTTTGCCGGCAATGACGACGAGGTTTTGGCCTTCGGCTTGATATTTCATCGAAGCGTCGTAGATCGACATCACTTCGTCCGTTGGCAAGTATTTCGTTACGCCGCCTTCTGTCCCCGGTGCCACTTGGTTGCGGATGCGGATGTTCGCGAACGTACCGCGCATCATTACCTCATGGTTACCGCGGCGGGACCCGTAGGAGTTGAAGTCCTTGCGTTCAACGCCATGCTCGGTCAAATATTTGCCGGCCGGGCTGCTTGGTGAAATGTTACCTGCTGGCGAGATATGGTCGGTCGTTACCGAATCGCCGAGCAGAGCCAGCACGCGTGCGCCGCGAATGTCCGCGATGTCGGACAAGCCTTCGCCAATCTTCTCGAAGAACGGTGGATTTTGGATATACGTCGATTTCTCATCCCACTCATACAGCTCGCCTTGCGGAACCGGAATGGAATTCCAACGTTCATTCTGCGTGAAGACATTCTCGTATTTGCTGCGGAACATTTCCGGACTCATCGATTGACCGATCGCTTCCTTAATTTCTTGGGAAGTAGGCCAGATGTCCTTCAGGTAAACCGGTTGATTGTCGCGGTCGTAGCCGATCGGATCGTTCTGCAGGTCGATATTTACCGTACCTGCGAGCGCATAAGCAACGACCAGCGGCGGAGAAGCCAGATAGTTCGCTTTCACTTGCGCATGGACGCGACCTTCAAAGTTCCGGTTGCCCGAGAGCACTGCCGCTACCGTCAGATCGTTATCGGCAATCGCTGCGCTGACTTCGTCCGGCAACGGACCGGAGTTCCCGATACAGGTTGCGCATCCGTAACCGGCAACGTGGAAGCCAAGCGCTTCGAGCGGCTCGATTAAGCCGGCTTTTTGCAGATACTCCGTTACCACGAGGGAGCCCGGAGTCAAGCTGCTCTTCACATAACCCGGCTTGGTCAGACCGCGTTCAACGGCTTTCTTCGCCAGCAGGCCAGCGCCGACCATAACGCTTGGGTTGGAGGTATTCGTACAGCTCGTAATCGCCGCAATCACGACAGCACCGGTCTTCAGTTCGCTCGTCGAACCGTCCGGATGCTTCACCGGTACGCTCTGTTCGATCTTCTCTTCAGTCAGGCCGTAACCGCCTTTCTCAACCGGCGTGCGGATGATGGAGTTGAAGCTCTCTTTCATCGCTGTCAGTTCGATGCGGTCCTGCGGACGCTTCGGTCCAGCCAAGCTTGGGACAACGGAGCCAAGATCCAGCTCGATCAGATCGGTAAATACCGGATCCGGGGTATCGTCCGTGCGGAACATGCCTTGGGCTTTGTAATAAGCTTCAACCAGCGCAATTTGCTCTTCGGAGCGGCCGGTGCTGCGCAGATAAGCGAGCGTTTCCTTGTCTACCGGGAAGTAACCAATCGTTGCACCGTATTCCGGGGCCATGTTTGCCACGGTTGCGCGATCGGCAAGGCTGATGTTGGTCAGGCCTGGACCGTAGAATTCCACGAATTTGCCGACAACGCCTTTCTTCCGCAGCATTTGCGTAACGGTCAGCGCCAAGTCGGTTGCCGTAGCGCCCTCAGCCAGACTTCCCGTGAGTTTAAACCCGATAACTTCTGGAGCGACAAAATAGAGCGGTTGCCCCAGCATACCCGCTTCGGCCTCGATCCCGCCAACGCCCCAGCCAACGACGCCAAGACCGTTGATCATCGTCGTATGGGAGTCGGTACCTACGAGGGAATCCGGGTAAACGAACGTTTCGCCGTTTACGTTCTTCGTAGCGGCTACAGATGCCAGATACTCCAGGTTGACCTGGTGAACGATCCCGGTAGCCGGAGGTACGGCGCGGAAGTTATTGAAAGCGGTTTGCGCCCAGCGCAGGAAGCGATAACGCTCTTCATTGCGCTCGAACTCAACCTTCATGTTGTACTCGAGCGCATCTGGGGAACCAAACGCGTCGACCATGACAGAGTGGTCGATAACGAGGTCAACCGGCACAAGCGGGTTGATCTGTTTTGGATCTCCGCCGGCTTTCTTCACGGTGTCGCGCATCGCAGCGAGGTCAACGACAACCGGTACACCGGTGAAATCTTGCAACACAATACGAGCGGGGATAAAAGGAATCTCTTTATTCTCATCGCGGCCCTCGCTCCAACCGGCGATTTGCTTCACGTGTTCTTGAGTGATCGCTCTTCCGTCATATTGGCGGACAGCGGCTTCAAGCAATACTTTAATGGAGAACGGAAGTCTGGAAATCTTGCCCAGACCTTGTTGTTCAAGAGCCTGCAGGTCATAGTAACGGTAGCTCTTGCCGCCGACCTCCAACGTACGGGCAGCGGAGAAAAAATCGTTCGCTGACATGAATGAACCTCCTTGATTCGTAGTTTCACTAGATGAAACATTATTTCAAAAATTCCTGACTTAAGTATACCTTTCCTGCCGTGGGGAGTAAAGTACTTTTTGAGCCTGATTCTGGCTCGTTTGGGCTTTACCGGTGCGGTTGAATAGGCTTTCAAGCCTAGGGCGGCGAGGTGCAGAACATACTCCCTCCCAGGCATTCATATAATGGCTAATAGTGAAAAGGAGGCGTGGACGTATGGCGGAGGAATGGAAGAAGACGTTATCGGTTTATGTAAACGAACAGAACCAGGACGAAGTGGACTATCGCACGCCTAGCGGGGGCACGGTCGTAACCGATGTGGATTATCTCATGCGGCGGGGAGAGCGGAAGCGCAGACTGGAGAGCTGGTATCGTCTTCGGGGCGCTTCGCCGCTGCGCTGCGAGACCCGAGCCAAGCTGGTGCGTGAGATCGAGAAGCGTGAGGGCGAGATTGAGGTCGATCTGCAGTTGTCCCGCAAAATCTACTATGAAAAGGGCGGAGCCCGCCATCAGGAGGAGCGAATCGAAAAGCAGCGGCTCACCTTGGCGCGCGACGGTTCCGGCTGGATCGTGAGCAAGGTGGAACAGCCGGTGCCTGAGCGGCATCCGGTGATGGTGCTCCCTGATCATAATGAAGCAGAAGCGGCGGGGCGGAAGGGAGCTGTGCCGCGGCCTTTTTTGAACCATGAAGTTCTCGGGTTAGGAGGCTCACGCAGCATCGCATACCGTCGTGAGGAAGCCGTGTTATACGCGGATCGGTGGTGGGACAGCTTTAATCCTGAATTCGCCGCGTTTGAGGTGGATTGCACGAACTATATCTCCCAGTGCCTCTTTGCAGGCGGAGCCCCAATAAACTATACTGGAAAAAGAGAATCGGGCTGGTGGTACAAAGGTTATGTCGGTGGACGGGAGCTGTGGAGCTACAGCTGGTCAGTGGCCAATGCGTTAGCGCGCTATCTCGGCCAGAGCCGAACCGGACTTCGCGCCGAACAGCTCGAGCGTCCGGAGCAACTCCAGCTGGGCGATGTAATCGCCTATGACTGGGACGGCAACGGCATGTTTCAACACAATACGATCGTGACCGCGTTCGACGCTGGCGGCATGCCGCTGGTTAACGCCCATACGACACCAAGCAAGCACCGTTATTGGGATTACCGGGATTCCTATGCCTGGACCGAAAAGACAGTGTATCGTTTTTATCATATCGCGGACCGCTTCTAGAGATGAATTCAATGAAGGTGATTGAATTACCTAATATGAAGGAAAGAGGTTGCTCATGGGACAGGACAGAATAACCGTAGGCCTTATCTACGGGGGTAAATCAGGAGAGCATGAGGTTTCGCTGCAGACGGCCTTCGCCGTATCTAAGGCGTTTAATTTTGACAAGTACGAGTTGCTTCCTTTTTATATTGATAAGCAGGGCAAATGGAAGGTAGGCGAGAAGCTGCACGCGCCGTTTGCTGCACTGGAAGAGCTGAAGCTGGAAGAGAGCAAAGGCGATACGGCTGCTGCGATGGGGCTGTTGTTCAGCAAGCTTTCGACGGGCCAATCGGAAATTGACGTCGTGTTCCCGCTGCTGCACGGCACCAACGGTGAAGACGGCACGATCCAAGGGCTGTTCGAAATGGCAGATCTGCCTTACGTTGGAGCGGGCGTGCTGGCTTCCGCGGCCGGGATGGATAAGGTCATCATGAAGAAGTTGTTCGCCGAAGCCGGACTTGAGCAATGTGCGTACTGCTATTTCACTGCATCTGAATGGGAGCGTTCAAGCCATACGCTGATCCAGAGCATCGAGGAGAAGCTGGGTTATCCGTGCTTTGTCAAACCAGCCAATCTTGGCTCCAGCGTAGGGATCTCCAAAGCGCGCAACCGTGAAGAGCTGCTGTCCTCCGTGGCGCTGGCCTTCCGTTATGATCTGAAAGTGATCGTCGAGGAGTTTGTCGATGCTCGCGAAGTGGAGGTTGGGGTGCTTGGCAACGATGAGCCGCTGGCCTCTGTACCCGGAGAAATCGTCTCTTCCAGCGAATATTACGATTATCAAGCCAAATATTTGGATGGAAAATCGCAAATGCTGATTCCTGCGCCGATCGATACCGAGTTGGCTGATCGAATCCGGGAACTGGCGGTTAAGGCGTTTAGAGCGATTGCCGGCAGCGGGCTGTGCCGGGCTGATTTTTTTGTGCGGAAGTCAGATCACAAAATTTGGATTAACGAAGTGAACACCATGCCGGGCTTCACGCCGTTTAGCATGTATCCGCTCCTGTGGCGCGAAACCGGAGTAGCTTATGAGGTGTTGCTGGATCGCTTGATCGAGTTGGCGCTGGAGCGCTACGAAGCCCGGCAGGCGCTGGAATTCGAAAGCGGCATTTAGTCTGCGGCGGCGATAGCCGCCCGGGCGGCCGGCTGAAGAAAGGAAGGGATAACGGTGGGATTTCAAACGGAATTTAACTCGGTTTGTAAATTCAAGAAAGAGCAGGAGCTGTACGAGCTGTTAGAATACGGCAAGGGTAAAATGCTCAAAGAAGGGCTGCGCGTGTTCCCGACAGGTCAGAAAGTCATCGCGTATTCGCCGGATAACAAGGCGGTGGCGATCGTGAAGATCACCGCTTGTGTTGCTGAGATTAACTTCAATGGAGAGGAAGTTACTTCGGTTGAGCTGGAGTTGATCCGTCCGCTGACGGAGGAGGAGTCTGCCGTGCAGACCGCTCTGGCGCACGAAATGTTCTTCGGAGATCCGGACCGGAAATGATCGTGCGCTTCGGTTATGTGGCGATGTCCACCGTAATCGCCAACGCGTCGCCTTCCAAGACGATGACGTTAAAGACGTTTAACGGAATTGCGGATCGTGAGGCAGCGATCCGTAGACTGGAGACGATTGCGGAGGAGAACCTGCATAACACACTGCGCCTGCTTCGGCATAACGTCGGCAACGATATTCAGGTGTACCGCTTCTCTTCGAAGCTGATTCCTCTGGCGACGCATGAGTCGCTGTCTGACTGGAATCCTTACGAAGCGCTGCGCGAGCCATTTGCCGCCGTGGGGAAATATGTCAAGGAGCACGGCCTTCGGGTGTCTTTTCACCCGGACCATTTTACGGTACTGAGTACACCGCGGCCTGAGGTGCTGAAATCCTCGATCCGCGATCTGCATCATCATGTTGCGATGTTTGATGCGATGGGCCTGGATGCCCGGGCGAAGAACAATATCCATGTTGGCGGCGCCTACGGGGACAAGCTGTCTGCAGGAGCCCGGTTCCGCGAGAATGTCGCGGCACTTCCGGAACGCATCAAGCAGCGGTTGACGTTCGAAAACGATGACAAGACGTTTAACGCTCGCGAGACGCTGGAGCTGTGCGAAGCGCTGGGGGTTCCGATGGTGCTGGATATTCACCACCATTGGGTGAACAATGAAGGCGAAAGCCCGGCGGAGCTGTGGCCGCGAATTCTGGCGACATGGCAAACGCCGTATGCGCAGGCCGATTCGCCGGCTGACGAGCCGCTGCCGCCGAAGATCCATGCGTCCAGTCCGAAGAGCGCCAGCGATCCGCGTGGGCACGCCGATCACGTCATCGTTCTGCCGCTGCTTGAGTTTCTGCGCAGCATCGCTCCGATCACCGATCGGGTGGACGTGATGCTGGAGGCGAAGCTTAAGGACGGGGCGCTATTTGCGTTAATGGAGGATTTGGCGCGATACCGGGAGGAAGGCGTGGAGATTTTGGATGGAGCAAGCGTGCGCATCCAGCCGTAATTTTCGTGGACAAGCCGCCCGCTGAACGCTGGTTCTCTTGAAAAATGAAGGGAAATACGGTAAGTTGTACAAAATGAAGGTGTATTTAATATAGAGGAGGATTTTCATGGGTGATTTGTTAGCGGGGAAAAATGTGATCGTGATGGGGGTTGCTAACGAGCGCAGTATCGCATGGGCAATTGCGCAAAGCTTGGCAGAGCAAGGTGCCCGTCTGGCATTTACATATGAAAGTGAACGCGTAGAGGGCCGGGTCCGCAAACTGGCCGAAACGATTCCAGGTTCGTTGATCCTGCCGTGCAATGTGACGGTAGATGAGGAGATCGACCGACTGGCCGACACACTGAAATCTGAATTTGGCGTTCTGCATGGTCTGGTGCACAGTATTGCGTTTGCCAAAGGTGAAGATCTGGCGGGTGAGTTTATGGACACGTCCCGTGAAGGTTTTGCATTGGCTAACGACATCAGCGTCTATTCCCTGGTGGCCGTATCGAAGCGCTTGTCGCCGCTCATGACGGAAGGCGGAAGCATTATGACGATGACGTATATGGGATCGGAGCGCGTAATGCGCAACTATAACGTAATGGGCGTGGCAAAAGCCGGGCTGGAAGCATCGGTACGTTACTTGGCTAACGACCTTGGGCCGAAGAACATCCGCGTTAATGCGATTTCGGCTGGACCGATCCGTACCTTGGCTGCGAAGGGGATCAGCGATTTCAACTCCATCCTCAAGCAAGTTGAGGAGAAAGCCCCGTTGCGCAAAACGACGGACACCGCTGAAGTTGGCGACACGGCGATGTTCCTGATCAGCCATCTGTCCCGCGGAATTACCGGAGAGGTCATTTTTGTAGACGGCGGGTATAATATCGTAGGTGCATAACGTAAAGACCGCTTGCGGTTAGTCAGCAAAAAGTTCGTTTCCGGCGGGGTACATTCCCTGCGATTGGACACGGACTTTTTGCATATAAAGTAAAGCGGCTTTCGTTTGATTTCCATGGCGGGCAGGCGAAAGGACGCAACTTTGCATATTTCAAGACGTATAGTTTTTAGGGAGTAAATTATCAGTATAAGATGAAAGTAGAGTGAATCGATTGGAATCGAATCCGAAAGTTCCATATGTGGTAGGCAGCAAGAGTCCGACGGCCGTAGCGATCAACTGCGCTGCGAAAGCGGGAGAATGGATTAAGAGCCGGCTGGGGGACTACCGTGATCTGAGTACGAAGCAATCGCCGCAGGATTTGGTAACGGATGTGGATAAGGGTGCGGAAGCGATGATTCGCAAGCTGATCTTGACGCATTTTCCAGATCATGAGATCCTTGGCGAAGAAGGTGTAGCCCCAGGAGCGGCGGCATCTGCTGCAGCGCTGAAGCAGGGGAGCGAGTCGGAATATTTGTGGATCGTCGACCCGGTGGACGGAACGACCAATTTCGTGCACGGATTTCCGTTTTTCTGCGTATCGATAGCGCTGGCATATAAAGGGGATGTCATAATCGGCGTGATATATGACCCAATTCGCGACGAGATGTTTGTGGCAGAGAAAGGCAAAGGCGCCTACATCCACGGGCAGAAGTCGAAGGTGTCCAACGATGCAACATTGTCCGGCAGCGTGATTGCGGTAGGGTTTAACCCGGACCGGGATTTTGCTTTGCCGGTAAATATGCGCGGTCTGAACGCGTTGTCTGGACAAGTGCGCAGCCTGCGCGCTGCCGGTTCAGCTGCATTGCATTTGGCGTATGTTGCTGCGGGACGGCTTAGCGGTTATTATGAGGTTGGATTGAACGCTTGGGACGTTGCGGCGGGTGCACTAATCGTAAAGGAATCCGGAGGAATAGTGACGGATACCGCGGGCAACCCTTATCACATCGGCGTACGTCATTTGGTTGCCAGCAATGGCAAAATTCATGACGAACTGCTTGGAGTTATCCGGGCTGCCGACGCGACGGGCCTGTAATGGTTATTGATTTAGATTTGGCGACAGCAAATGCTTAATCCATATTTACCGGAAGGAGTGTCCAGGATGAGCGATAGCAAGGATTTGGAACGCGAGCTCAGCGAGATGCTGACGGAAGGGGAATACGGCAATGAGAAAGAACGCCGTGAGGAGGAACGCAGAAGATTGTCACCGAAGTACGAAATCCGAATTCAGACCACGTTGGATCCGATTGTGGAGGAGACGCTGAATTACCGGAAGATGGCCAAGGAAGTCGATGGCCGTTATGATGAGTATTTAAAAAGGACCGGGCGCGCGGAGAATAAACCGGAATAGCACAGAGTGTGCAGCATTCGCCGGTGTATGATGCATCAACGAGACCTGAGGCCAACAGCGAAAAACCTCAGGTTTTTCGCGTTATTATACTTAATTCTTATCCAAGGAGTTGAAAAGCTTGAAGCATCATCGTATGAACAAGGTTTCCGCTGTTGCGGGAGCGCTCGCCCTCATTCTTATCTTGGTCAGCGGCATTGCCGCAAAACCAACCCAAGCTGCGCCAGCGGTCGATGACTACCTGATCGTTGCGCTGGGCGATTCCATTACAGCCGGGTACGAGCCGGGCATGACTGAGCAGAGCGTCCCTTACGGCTTCGTGGAACGCCTGAAAGAACAGGGGCTGTTCCATGCACGGACGTCTGCCGTGAATTACGGTATTCTGGGTCTGACCAGCGAAGGTTTGAAAAATTACGTGACCGCAATCCAGAAAGGAGTACCGGTGGCTGGCGCAGACATTCAAGCGAACTTGCCGGATCCACGCATTGCTTCCTTTGCATCGGGAATCGCTCAAGCGAAGGCTGATCTGCAGAAAGCTGATTTGATCACGATTACGATCGGCGGGAACGACCTGCTGAAACTGCTTCCGGATATGAAAAACATCTCGCTGGATCAACTCCTCGCCCAAGGCGATGAGGTGTTGACGCATTATGGCGACAACCTGCGCGAGATCGTCCACATCTTGCAGGAGTTGAATCCTTCGGCGCAAATCGTGATTGCGGACCAATACCAGCCGGTGCCGAAGCTGGCCGGCACAGCGATCTACGATGAGCTGCAGCAGTTCGCCGGTAAGTTTACCGGGATCGTGGATGGTATTGTTGCCGATCACGCTGGGGATGCGAAGCCGGTCAAAGCAGCCCATGTGGCAGCCGCTTTTACCGGGCGGGAAATTTCGCTGACGCATATTTTCTCCGACACGGATATCCATCCGAACCAAGCGGGATATGAGGAAATCGCCAAGATTTTTGCTGAATCGGTTTGGGGAAGCTATCGGACGACGACCGCTAAAACAGGTGGCGCCCCGATATCTGTTGTGGTGAAGGGCCAAGAGTTGAACACGCCGTATCCGCCAATCTTGAAGAACGGGCAGACGTTCGTGGCCATCAAGGACATCACCGATGCGGTCGGAGCGCAAAGCAAATGGGATTCACGCACCTCCACTGCCACGATTACTTATGGCAGCCGGACGGTTGTAATCCCGATTGGCGCGAAGCAAATCAAAGTAGATGGAACGTCGGCGACGACGGCAACCCCAGCGTTCCTGCAAAAGGTCGGCAAAGAGAACAAAACCTATGTTCCGCTGGCTTTGCTCGTTCAGGGACTTGGGCTTGATGTGCAATACAGCAGCAAAATGAAGACGGTATTTATCAACGAACTTTAATTTTTGATAGAGTTGGCCAATAAATCAGCCGGAGCGTGGAGAACGCTCCGGTTTTTTTGACATTATAGAATTTATAAGTTTTGGGGTGGAGGCAGGTCTTCCGCCTTATTTCTG